>NZ_JBSGZP010000849.1:0-2661 GCF_053611065.1 Streptomyces sp. NPDC054840 | reverse complement strand
GTCGCTCATGATCCACTTGAAAGGTTCCGCGCCGACGTGAATGTTGCCGAGACGGCCGCCCTCGCGCTGTTAGTCAGCACCGCCCGTCATCTCGTCATCGATGTGTTCAGGGCGCCCATGCGCCTGCCGGGTGCGGGGGTACGGACGGGAACCGGCGGACCATCCGCCGGCCACCGCCGTGCCGCTCCCCGCGCCCGCCACCATGAGGTCCCCGCCGCTCCCGTGTGCGGCGACGAACAGCTGTGGGGGAGCGTATGAGCGAAGGCGAATTCGATCCATCGGGGGACCAGGCGGTCTCCAGCGAACTGGCCGGCGTACTGCCGGTGGACTTCACCGCTTTCCACTCCCAACAGCACCGCGCCTATCTGCGCTACGCCCACCTGCAGCTGGGAAACCCCAAGGACGCCGAGGAAGTCGTCGACGACGTGTTCACCTTCCTGCTGAAGGTGTGGCGCCAGGCCCTGAAGGAGGCGAGCCTCCACGGCTTCGCATGGGCGGTGCTGCGCGAACACGTCGAAAGGCGGCTGGCGGCCCTGGGCCGGCAGGTGGCCATGGTGGAGACGGCGTGGTTCGCGGCGCTGCGCCGCTCCTCCAGAGAGCGGCTGGAACTGCTGGAGTCGAAGCTCGGGCTGTACGCGGCGATCGCGGGCCTGTCCGAGCGGCAGTACGACGTGGTGCTGCTGGCCTTCCTGCTGGGCAACGACTCCGACACGGTCGCCCGGATGATGGGGATCACCCCCGCGACGGTTCGCTCGCACATCCGCGGCGCACGCCGAACCCTGTCCCGCAAGCTCGGGGTGGACTGGATCCCCGGAGAGGAGAAGGACCAGTGAGCGACATGCCCCGCCACCGCGACATGCCGCTGTGCGAACTGGACGCGGCCCTTGCGGACGCGACGGTACTCGCGGAGGAGTACGCCGGATACGACGAGGGCGCGGCCCGCCGTCGGATCGCCCGCCGGATCGTCGCCGACCGCGCCCGCTCGACGACCGGCACCACCGGCCCCCCCGGGGCCGCGACCCCGCCGCCGCGGGGGCAGGTCACATCCGCGTCCGCGTCCACATCAGCGTTCGCATTCGCCTTCGGGCCCGCATCCGGGCCCGCGTACGCATCCGCAGCGGCAGCCGACGACCTCGTCCTGGACGCCGCCTGCCACGTGCGCGCCGCCCGGGGTCTGGACGACCTCACCTGGTGCCTCGTGGAGAGCCGGGCCTTCGCCGAACTCGCGCTCGACGCCGATTCCTGGCCCCACGGCGCGGACTCGGCGCTGCTCTTCGGCTGCCTGCTCCACCTGGCCGACCGGATGGAGGACGCGCAGTTCTGGTTCCAGTACGCGGCCGGGGCGGGTTCGCGGACCGCCGCCCACTGCCTCTACCTCCTCCACCTCGCCCGGGCGGAGGTCGCGACCGCACGCCACTGGAAGCGCCAGGCCCGGACCCTGCCCCCGGAAGAGCACCTGCCGCACCTGCCGCAGCTCCCCGAACACCTCGAAGAGGCCCTCGGAGCCTCGGTCATCTGGACCACCCCACCCATCACCACCCAGGACCTCACCGCGCTCACCACCGGACCCGCGGGGGCCGGTCGGCCCCCGTGCCGGCTCCCCGCACGACTGCGGCAGGCGCTCACGGCGCGCCCCCGAAAGGAGCACCCCGACCTGGGGGAGGTGGTCACCCCCGGCCCGCAGGTGGCTGTAGCCGTCGCCCAGAACGCCCGGCTCAACCCCCTGCACCTGACCGACCAGGCGAACGTCTGGGCCCTCGAAGCACTGAAACAGCCGCACCTGACCCACGCCGCCCGGAAAACCCCCCAAGGCCGACCGGCACCGGCCCCGTTGGAATCCGTCCACCAGGCACTGCGCGTGCTGGAAGTCATCAACCGCTACTCGGGAGGCGTGAACCTGACCCAGATCGCCCGTGAGACGGCACTGCCGCAACTGGTCCTCGCCCGGGCCACGGAGCAGTTGATCCGCGCCAAGCTCGTCACCCCGATCGGACCGGACGCGTACGTCGCCGGCAACGCCTTCCTGCTGGCCGAACCGGCGACCGGAGAAGAGCGCGGACACCTGCGCGAGACCCTCGCCTGGGTGCGTGACGCCGTCGGCGCCGCCGTCTACGTCGCCCGCTACACCGACGGAGAGGTCGCCATCACCCAGTACGCCGACGGTCCGGCGGCACCCGTGGTCGAGGAATGGGTCGACTTCCGGGTCGCCGCCCACGCCTCGGCCGTGGGCAAGGCGCTGCTGACCCAACTCGACTACGACCATCGGAAGGACCACCTGGCCCGCCACCGGCTCACCCGGTTCACCCCCCACACCCTCACCGGTCAGCAGGACCTCTTCCACCAGCTCGACGACCGCCCGCCGAACGCTCCGCTCCTCGACCTGCAGGAGTACGCCATCGGCACGGTGTGCGCGGCGGTCCCGATCACCGCGGGCCCGAACGCGGAATGCGTGGCCCTGTCCATCCCGGTCCCCGACCCCGGCCGGCTGAAGCAGGCCGCCCGGATCCTGCAGAGCGAAGCGGCCGCGGTCTTACTGGCCCTGATCGTCGCCGGCAGCCCCCCGTCCACGGCACTCCGGCCGGAGGACACCATGCTGTCGCCGACCGCCTAGGTGTTGACCTGGGTCGTGAGGTCACCGCAGTGGAGGGGCCCACCGCATCC
>NZ_JBSGZP010000848.1:0-2672 GCF_053611065.1 Streptomyces sp. NPDC054840 | reverse complement strand
GGGCCGCCGCGCCGAGCCAGAACGGGAACTCGGGGGTGTTGTCGAGCAGGACCCCGAGGTGCGGCTCGGCCCCCGGGGGCATGAGGTCGACGAGGAGCGCGGCGCGCGTGGCGGCCGCCTGGGCGGTCCGGTGGTGGGTGAGGACGTACCGTTCGCCGTCCTCGTACATCAGCCCGGGCCGGTGGTCGCCCCATTGGCGCGCTATGAGCTCCGCGACGGTGTCGGGTGCAGTCGTCGTCCGCATGCCGCCGGAGGATAGCTGACGATGTGTCAGAACTGAACGTAGAACTGAACGAACGTCAGAACTGAACGTCGGAGCAGGCGTAGAAGGCCATCGGGGTGTCGTTGACGGTCCAGACGGCCAAGATCAGGTGCCGGCCGGACTTGCCGCTCGGCATGGCGCCCTGGTGCACGGTGGTCATGGCGGGGCGGGCGCCGTTGTAGGCGACGGTGAGGAAGGGCTGGGGTTCGAGGTCGGCGCGGGTGAGGGCCTTGGTGCCGGTCCAGCCGTTCTTGGTGACGTAGTACTTGAAGTCGGTGGTGGAGTGGTTGGCGGTGAACTGCCACCGGAAGGCGTAGCTCTGCCCGCTGGTCACCTTGGTGATGGGCCAGGCGCCGCCGCGCGGGTCGTCGAGCTCGGAGAACTGGGAGAGTCCGCCGGAACATATCTTGCCGTCGGCGGGGCCGGCGACCGGGAACCCCTTGAAGCCCTCGACGCTCTGCGGCTCCCACTGGATCGCGCCGCAGTCGGAGACGGTCCGGTTGGCGCAGAGCTTCTGGCGGCTGATCGGGGTGTCGGTGTAGCCGTGGCTGCTGGCGGCGGGGGCGCTGACGAGGGTGATCCCGGCGACGAGGCCGAGGCCGAGCGCGGCGACGCCGGCCCGTCCGGGCATGCGGATGGGACGCATGATGCTCCTTGAACGTGGGGGGAGTTCGGTGAGAGCGCGCGCGTGTGGGGATTAGGTCTAGACCAAGTCCCAGATTATTGACGAGAGTTGGCCATGTCCATACCAACGGGAAAACGGGTGGTCCGTTACCTTCCGGCCACCCGTTCCCCGAACCGCCGGACTCCAATGAGCTCCGCTGGACTCCGATGGACTCCGCTGGACTCCGCTGAACTCCCCCGGTCGCTCCCTACTCGGAGCGGCCCGTGTAGAAGGCGACCGTGAGGTCCTTCACCAGCGCCTTGCGCTCGTAGTCGTCGAGCTCGACCAGCCCGCGGGAGGTCAGCCGGTGGACGGTGTCGTCGACGGCGTCCACGACCGAGGTCAGCACGGTGTCCCGGTGCTTGGCGTCGATCGCCGCGACCCGGCGGCGGCGCATGGCCTCGGCCACCTCGGCCGCGTACTCGATCCGGGTCGGCTGGGCCGAGAACACCTCGATCCCGACCGCCTCGGTCTCGGCCGCCAGCATCCGGGTCAGGGCGCCACCGACGGCCTCGGCGTCGCGCAGGGTCGGGGCGTCCTCGTGGAAGGCGTCGGCGGGCAGCTGCGACAGCACGCGGGCCATCGCCGATTCGACCTGCTCGGCGAGGTACTCCGTGTGGTCCTCGACGGCGAGGGTGGCGCGTGCGGTGTCCCGGACCTGCCAGACGACCTGGACGACGACCTGGAGGGCGAGGCCGCCCGAGTCCACGGCGGGCATCGGGTCGCTGCGCCAGTGGCGCAGGCGTACGTCGACCCGGCGGCGCAGGAGCAGGGGACTCACCCACGTCAAGCCGGTACGCCGGACCGTGCCGCGGTAGCGGCCGAAGAGGGTGAGCACCCACGCGTGGCCGGTGCGCGCCCGGCCGAGTCCGCCGAGCGACACGAGGGCGACGATGCCGAGGAAGGCGAGCGGCGGCCAGTGGGTGGCGCGCAGGCCGTGGTAGGCGCGGGGGGCCGCCCCGAAGGCGGCCACGAAGGGGGCGGGAACGACCCCGGCCCGCCAGAGCACGGCCACGCAGCCGGCGAGGGCGAGCCCGCCGACGGCCACGCCGACCCAGCCGGGCAGCACCGGGCCGCGGTGCTCGCGGAGCCGGTCGTCGCCGCGGGGGACCCGGCGGCGGCCGGGAGCGGGGCGCGGGCGACGGGCGACGGGCGCGGTGGCTGCGGCGGGTGCGGGTGCGGCCACCACCGGAAGCTGCTGCGTACCGCGGAACGGGAGGTGCACCGGCACCTGGGTGACCGAGGGACCACCCCGGTGGGTTCCGGGGCGCGGGAGGTCCGGCGCGGCGCCCCCCTCGCCCAGGCCGCGGGCCACCGCTTGGGCGACGATCTCGACCGGTCCGGGCCCGGGGATGCCGGAGTCCGGCGCTGGCGCCGCGTTCACGGGGTCGGGCACGGGCACGGGCACGGGCACGGTGACGGTGACGGGTGAGGGCTCGGGATCAGGCTCGAACTCGAACTCGGGCTCGAACTCGAACTCGGGCTCGGGCTCGGGCTCGGGTTCACGCTCGGACTGGAACTCGAACTCGGCTTCCGGTTCGGGCACGGCTTCGGCTTCGAGCACGGCTTCGAGTACGGCGGCGGGCTCGGCGGCGGGCTCGGCTTCGGGCTCGGCGGCGGGCTCGGCTTCGGGCTCGGCGGCGGGCACGGCTTCGAGCACGGCGGCGGGCACGGCTTCGAGCACGGCGGCGGGCACGGTTTCGGGCACGGGCACGGCGGCGGGCTCGGCTTCGGGCACGGTGGCCC
>NZ_JBSGZP010000847.1:0-2689 GCF_053611065.1 Streptomyces sp. NPDC054840 | reverse complement strand
CGCGGTCGGGCTGGGGTCGACCACGGTGACCCGGTGGCCCAGACGGGCCACCGGCACGGCGAACTTGCCGGTGCCGCCACCGGTGTCGAGCACGTCCAGCACATCCCGCCCGGTCGCCTTCACCCGGCGGTCGAGTGCCTCCTTGAGGACCTCCCACACCACGGCGGTGCGGAGGGAGGCACGGGGGCGGGAAGTGTCCGACACGGCTGATGGCTCCTCGGCGCGGTAAAGGGTGAGCGGTCCTGGCCCACCCTATTGCCTTCCGCCGCCGGGCAGCTCATCCCGCGTCCGGATGCTCCGGACGCGGTTGCGGCAAGGTCTGCCCCAGGGGCTGGGGCGGCGTCCGGACGGTGAGCATCCGCTCCACCAGGCGAAGGAACATCGAGGCCGCCCGCACCAGATCGTCCGCGTCCCGGCAACTCGCCGCGTCCGCTATCCCCGCCTCCGCCCTGGCCCGGCGGGCGGCGCCGGAGGCGAAGAGCGCGCTCCACTCGGTCAGCTCCGGGGCCATCTCCGGCAGCACCTCCCACGCACTGCGGATCCGGGGCCGCCGCCGCGGGTTCACCGGTTCGGGCCGGGCGCGTGCGGCGAGCACGGCCGCGGCGGTGCGCAGGGCGGCGAGGTGAGCGGTGGCGTAGCGCTCATTGGGGCGGGTCAGCCGGGCGGCCTCCGCCAAGCCGCTGCGGGCCTTGGCGAGCAGGTCCAGGGCGGCCGGTGGGGCCGTCGACCCGCGCAGGACGGGGTGGACAGGGGACGGGGACGGTGTGGCCATGACGAACCTCCTGTCGATGCGTTGCACCCATCGTGACGGGCCCCACTGACAATTGCGCTGACCTGGGCTTTTACGGTCATGAACCGGGCAACTGCCCCCTCCTGCGCACCTGGTGCGACGAAGGGTGCTAGTTTTTGAACTGACCGGTCAGTTCAAAAAGAAGGGGGACGGCGTGGACAGCCCGCACGGCGCGGCCGTCAAGGCCGAGGACTTCGGACTCAAGGGCCCGCGCGGCTGGGCCTTCCGGGGAGTCGGCATCGACGCGGCGCCAGGCTCGCTCATCGCGGTCGAAGGTCCCTCCGGCAGTGGCCGGACCTGCCTGCTCCTCGCCCTCACCGGGCGGATGAAGCCCACCCGGGGTCACGCCGAGGTCGGCGGCCACCACCTGCCGAAGCGGATGACCGCGGTCCGCCGGATCGCCGCACTGGGCCCGGTCTCCGGGGTCAACGAGCTCGACCAGGCCCTCACCGTCGCGGAACAGCTGCGCGAGGGCGCCCTGCTCCAGCGCCACTACGGCGCTCCGGTCCGCGCCATGCTCCGGCCCCGGGCCGAGCGCCGCGCCGCCGCCGAGGCGCGGATCGCCTCCGCCCTGGAGGCCGCCGGACTGGATCTCGCCGCGCTGCCCAAGGGTGAGCGGACCTCCGTCCGGGACCTGGAACGCCTGGAGTCCGTACGGCTGTCCGTCGCCATCGCGCTGCTGGGCTCCCCGGGACTGCTCGCCCTCGACGACCTCGACCTCAAGCTGTCCGACACCGAACGCGCCGAGGCCTGGGACCTGCTCCGCTCGGTCGCCGCCCGCGGGATCACCGTCCTCGCGGTGTGCAGCGAGGCGCCCGCCGACGCGGTCGTCCTGCGGACCTCCCCCAAGGAGCCGGCCGGTCCGGCCGACGCGGCGACCGGCACCGATACCGAGCCCCAGACCGAGACCGAGCCCGGCGCCGACCCCGGCGGCGGCTCCGAGAACGACACGAAGAACGACACGGAGAACGCCACGCGGTCCGACGGGAAGACCGAGAACGACGACACGAAGGGGGCGGACGATGCACTCGCCGAAGCTGGCCGCGCTTGAGCTGAAGCGGTTCGGGCGGGGGAAGCTGCCCCGGGCCGCTCTCGTGGCGCTGCTCCTGCTGCCACTGCTCTACGGAGCCCTGTACCTGTGGTCCTTCTGGGACCCGTACAAGAACCTGAACAAGGTGCCCGTCGCCCTCGTCAACGCCGACAAGGGCACGACCGTCGACGGCGAGCGCGTCGACGCCGGCGCCGAGATCGCCAAGAAGCTGCACGCCAGCACCAAGTCCTTCGACTGGCGCGACGCGAGTGCCGAGGAAGCGGCCGAGGGCCTGGAGAACGGTACGTACTACCTGACCCTGACCCTGCCGGAGGACTTCAGCGCGAAGATCGCCTCCAGCTCCGGCGGCGACCCCACCACCGGTGCGCTCCAAGTCCGCACGAACGACGCCAACAACTACATCGTCGGCTCGATCTCGCGCACCGTCTTCGCGGAAGTCCGCTCCGCGGCGTCCGCCAAGGCCTCCCGCGGCTTCCTCGACAAGATCTTCGTCAACTTCTCCGACCTGCACGACAAGACCGCCGAGGCGGCCGACGGCGCCGACCAGCTCAAGGACGGCGCGGGCAAGGCCCAGGAAGGCGCCAAGGAGCTCGCCGACGGCCTCGACACGGCGCAGGAGAAGTCCGGCGAGCTCAACAGCGGTCTGCAGAAGCTCAACACGGCCGCCGGCAAGCTGGAGACCGGCTCCAAGGACGTCGCGGACGGTACCCAGGCGCTGGCCGACAAGGTCAACGGGGCCGCGGACAAGGCCCGCCCCTTCGTCAAGGACCCCAAAAACCTGGCGGACACCGCCGAGCTCGTCGCCGACAGTGCGAAGGTGGTCAACAACCACCTCGGCACCTTCACCG
>NZ_JBSGZP010000846.1:0-2692 GCF_053611065.1 Streptomyces sp. NPDC054840 | reverse complement strand
GGGTGAGGCGGCCCTCCCGGCCGGGGTGCGGCAACCTCCTGCCGGGGTGCCCGGTTCCCCGGCAGGGCTGCGGCGGTCTCCCGGCGGTGGCCTCCCCGCGGTGCCCTCCCGGCCGGCGGCTGCGCCGGTCGGTCTCCGGGCCCGGTGCGGCTGCTTCGCCGTCCTGGCGTGCCAGGCCCCGGCGTGTGTTGCGCATCCCCGCCCGGGGCGGTGGCCTCGGGAACGGGCTACGGGGTTTCCCCGCCCCCGGCGCGACGGCTCGCGGCCCGGAGGTGCGGTGGGCTCGCGGGCCCCGGTGCGGTGGGTCTTCCTGCGCTGGCGTCGCGCTGCCTTGGGGGTGGTTCCGTCGTCGGCCGGTGTTGCGGTGGGAGAGCCTCGTCGGGACAGGGGTCGATTAAGGTGGCCGCGTGAAGATCGCACTCATGGACTCCGGAATCGGCCTCCTCGCGGCGGCCGCGGCGGTGTGGCGGCTGCGGCCGGACGCCGACCTGGTCGTGTCCTCCGACCCGGACGGGATGCCCTGGGGCCCACGGACTCCCGCCGACCTCACCGAGCGGGCACTCGCCGTCGCCCGGGCCGCCGCCGCGCACCGCCCGGACGCGCTGATCGTCGCCTGCAACACCGCTACCGTGCACGCCTTGGAGGCCGTGCGGGCCGAGCTGGAGCCGGCCATCCCGGTGATCGGGACCGTGCCGGCGATCAAGCCCGCCGCGGCCGCCGGAGGCCGGGTGGCGATCTGGGCCACTCCCGCCACCACCGGCAGCGCCTACCAGCGCGGGCTGATCCGCGACTTCGCCACCGGGGCCCGGGTCACCGAGGTGCCCTGCCCCGGGCTCGCCGATGCCGTGGAGGAGGCTGACGAAGCCGCCGTGACGGCCGCCGTCGCCGCGGCCGCCGCGCTGACCCCGGCCGATGTCACCGACGTGGTGCTCGGTTGCACGCACTACGAGCTGGTCGAAAGCTCCATCCGGGCCGCCCTCGCCGCGCGGACCCAGGGCGCGGAGCTGGTCTTCCACGGTTCCGCCGAGCCCGTCGCGGTCCAGGCGCTGCGCCGCCTGGGCCTGCGGCCCGAACCCGGGCTGCCGCGCACGGGGGGGCTGGTCGTGCTGCGAAGCGGGCGCGAGGGGGCCCTGCCGCCCGCCGCGTTCGCGTATGCCGAAGGCCGGCTCCTCGCGGGCCAGGGCGCGCCCGTCGGCTGACCGAGCCCGATCCACCGGCCACCCGGCCCGTGCGCGCCCGCTCCGCCGGGCAGCGCCGCACGCTGGAGCGGGCCCGGCCGGCCTGAGCCCTCGACCTGCTGCTGGACGAGCCGACGCACCGCCTGGCCCCGGCCGTGGTGGTAACCGGAGCCCTGGCCCACTTGGGCGGCACCCTTGTGCCGTTCACGCACGACCGGCGGCTGCGCGCGGCCGTCCCCGGGCGGCGCCTGGAGACTTCAGCGGCAGCCGGCCGCCGCGAGCCGCTGAGCCAGCGTGCGCAGGTCGTCCGCGTCCAGAACCCGCTCCCGGCTGTGGTACCCGTGGGCCGCGGCGAAGGGGGCGGCCATGAGCGACACCGCGAGCGACCCCGCGCGAGGCGCTCGTCCGCCGTGCGGAGCCGCGCTGCACCGAGTGGGCGCGAGACGGTGGCGGGCAAGCGGAACGTGAGTACGCTGCTACTCATGACGGGTCACCCTCCGGGTCCGCTCTGGGCGGGCCGCGCCTCCAACCGTGTGCAGTGGCTGCTCGCCGCCGTCGGCGCGGCCTGTCTGGCGCTCGGTGTCGAACTCGCCGTCGACTACGCCTGGACGGCCGGCATCATCCCGCTGCTCATGTCCGTGATCGGCTGCCTCGCCGTAGGACTGCTCATCATCTACGGCACCCTCGCCTTCGTGCACGTCGCCGTCACCGTCGACGCCGAGGCCATGGAGGTGCGCTGCGGCCACATAGGGGTGCCCCGCCGCAGGATCCGGCTCACGGAGGTCACCTCCGCCGAGTTCGTCCCCCGCATCACCCCGCAGCAGTGGGGAGGCTGGGGCCACCGCTGGCGCCCCGAGAAGGGCACCGCGATCATCGTCCGGCGCGGCGAGGGTGTGGTGCTGGTCCTCGACGACGGCAAGCGGTTCACCGTCACCGTGGACGACGCCGAGAACGCCGTCCGCGTGATCCGCACCCACCTGCGCGCCCTCGCCCGGTAGAGGGGTGGTCCCGCGAGCGCGGCCGGGCGCTTACCGGCCCGCGAGGCGCGGGGACGTACACTCCGCCAGATGAGCAGCAGTGTCACCCGCGCGACCGGGAACGAGCCCTCGCAGTCCGCCGACGGGCCCCCGGCCGAAGGGGCCGCGCCCCCCGCGGCCGCCCGGTCCGCCGCGAACCGGAACGGGCTGTGGCTGCTGCGTGCCGTCCTCGCCGTCCTCTCAGGCGTGCTGCTCTACCTCAGCTTCCCGCCCCGCCCGCTGTGGTGGCTGGCGCCCTTCGCCCTCGCCCTGCTCGCCGGCTGCCTCCACGGCCGCCGTGCCCGGGCCGGTTTCGGCCTCGGGCTCCTCGCCGGACTCGGCTTCCTGCTGCCGCTCCTCGTCTGGACCGGTGAGGAGGTCGGCCCGGTGCCCTGGGTCGCGCTGAGCACCCTCGAGGCCCTCCTCATCGGCCTCACCGGCCTCGGTATCGCCCTGGTCAGCAGGCTCCCGGCCTGGCCGCTGTTCGCCGCCGCCATC
>NZ_JBSGZP010000845.1:0-2693 GCF_053611065.1 Streptomyces sp. NPDC054840 | reverse complement strand
GCCTGATCCTGCGGGGGTGGCACTGGCCGCTGGACGTACTGGCCAGCCTGCTGATGTGCGCTCCCCTGCTGCTCGGCGTAGCGTTGGTCAGCCGCCGAAGTAGGCGTCGAAGTTCCGGCTGAACTCCCAGCCGCCGAAGCGGTCCCAGTTGATCGACCAGGTCATCAGGCCGCGCATCCCCGGCCAGGTGCCGTGGGTCTGGTAGGTCCCGCAGTCGGTCTTCCTCGTCAGGCAGTTCAATGCCTTGTTCACCTCCGCGGGCGAGGTGTGCCCGTTGCCCGCGGAGGTGGTGGCCGGCAGGCCGATGGCCACCTGGTCCGGGCGCAGGGCCGGGAAGACCCGGGCCGTGTTCCCGGCGACGGGGAAGCCGGTGAGCAGCATGTCGGTCATGGCGATGTGGAAGTCGGCGCCGCCCATGGAGTGGTACTGGTTGTCGAGGCCCATGATCGAGCCCGAGTTGTAGTCCTGGACGTGGAGCAGCGTGAGGTCGTCGCGCAGGGCGTGGATCACCGGGAGGTACGCGCCGGCGCGCGGGTCCTGGCCGCCCCAGGGGCCCGAGCCGTAGTACTGGTAGCCCAGCTGGACGAAGAAGGTCTCCGGGGCCATGGTCAGGACGAAGTCCGGGCCGTACGTGGCCTTCAGGGTCTTGACGGCCGCGATCAGGTTGACGACGACCGGGGTGGTGGGCGCCCGGAAGTCGCTGTCCCCGGTGGCCAGGGAGAGCGAGTGGCCCTCGAAGTCGATGTCCAGGCCGTCGAGGCCGTACTCGTCGATGATGGCGCTGACGGAGGAGACGAAGGTGTCCCGGGCGGCCGCGCTCGCGAGCTGGACCTGGCCGTTCTGGCCGCCGATCGAGATCAGCACCTTCTTGCCGGCCGCCTGCTTGGCCTTGATGGCCGCCTTGAACTCGGCCGCGGATTCGACGTTCGGGCACTCCGCGACCGGGCAGAGCCGGAAGCGGATGTCGCCGGAGGTCACCGAAGTGGGTTCGCCGAAGGCGAGGTTGATGACGTCCCAGGAGGCGGGTACGTCGGCCATCCGGACGTAGCCGGAGCCGTTGGCGAAGCCGGCGTGCAGGTAGCCGACGAGCGCGTGCGCGGGCAGGCCACCGCCGCCTCCCCCTCCATCACCACCGGGCGTGGTCGCGGTGGCGGGCGCGCTCTGCGGGGAGGCGCCCGCCGCGTTCACCGCGCTGACCCGGAAGGTGTAGGTGGTGGCCGCGGCGAGGCCGGTCACGGCCGCCGAGGCGGAGGTGACGGACAGCGGCGCCGCGCCGTCCCGGTGCACGGTGTACGAGGTGGCGCCCGGCACGGCCGACCAGGCCAGCGCGACCGAGCTCGACGAGGTGGCGGAGGCGGTCAGGCCGGTGGGGGCGGCCGGGAGCTGGGGCCCGCCGGGGCCGCCGGGGTCCGGACCGACCAGGGTGAGGTCGTCGGTGAGGTGGGCGGGCTGGCCGTACCAGCCATGGGTGTAGACGGTCACCGAGGTCGTGGAGGGGCCGGTGCGGAAGGTGGCGGTCAGCTGCTTCCACACTCCTGGCGTCTGCGTCCAGGTCGACACGTCGGTGGTGCCGGTGCCGCTCGCGCCGAGGTGGACGTACGCGCCCTGCACCCACGCGCCGAGCGTGTACGCCGATCCGGGCTCGACGGTGACGGTCTGGGAGCAGCGGGCGTTGTCCTGGCCGGCCGGGGTGGCCCGCAGGGCGGAACTTCCGCCGTGTACAGGCGTGGTGACGACGGCTCCGCTGCCGCCCGAGCAGCTCCAGCCGTCGAGGCCGGCCTCGAAGCCGCCGTTGCGTACGAGGTCGGCGTCGGCCGCCGCGGCGGGCGGGCCCGCGGCGAGGAAGCCGGCCACCGCGAGGGCGGCGGCCGTAAGGAGGGGTACGGCTCTGCGCACAACTGCCTCCGGTGCGTGGGGGGATGGAGGGGGTCAGCGGCGCCCAAGATGGTCCAGACCAATACCCTTGTCAAGACCTCCGGCCCTCCTTCGCCGGACCGGGCACGGCCGCCTCGTGCATCGCGAGCTCCAGCACGGCCGGGTCGGTGAGCGTCCCCTCGCCGTCGGGGAGCACCAGCCAGCGCACCCCGCCGGCCGCCCGGCCGGGATACGGGACCACGATCCAGCTCCCGCGCCCGGCGCCCCGTACACCGGTGGCGAGCCACCGCGACGCCGTGCCCGCGGGCACGAAGAAGCCCAGCCTCGGCATCGGTGTGCGGCTCCACCGCGTGGCGCCGAAGTCGGCGAGCACCGGGCCGGACAGGTCGGTGAGGAGCCGCAGTATGTCGAGGGTGGCCTGCCCCAGGCCCCCGGGCAGGATGAGCACGTCCCAGCGCCGGCCGGCGGGCAGCAGGGCGACCCCGAGGGGGTTGCGCTCCCACTCCCACCGGCAGGCGTCCGGGTCCGGCGCCACCGATACCAGCCATTCCACTGCCGTCTTGACCCCCGGGAACGTCATCGCCCGGCCTCCGTTCTCGGTAGGTGAAGTGTTCTCACCTGGAGAGAGCGGGGCCGGGCGCGGGTATGACGCGGGTTTCGTCACCCCATGGCAGTGAATCGGGTCACCGGGTGACGCGCGGTCCGCGCCGGGGGGCGCGGCCTGAGGGCTGTCCCGTAATTCCCGGTGGATCAGCGCACGGCGTCGGATGCGGTGCATCGCAAGGCGGAGGGGCGCCCCCATACCGGGCGTGTTCGGG
>NZ_JBSGZP010000844.1:0-2694 GCF_053611065.1 Streptomyces sp. NPDC054840 | reverse complement strand
GGTGTTTACAGACCGGCGGCCGCGCGCAGCGCGTCCACGCGGTCGGTGCGCTCCCAGGTGAAGTCCGGCAGCTCACGGCCGAAGTGGCCGTAGGCGGCGGTCTGGGCGTAGATCGGGCGCAGCAGGTCGAGGTCGCGGATGATCGCGGCCGGGCGCAGGTCGAAGACCTCGCCGATCGCGTCCTCGATCTTCTGGACCTCCACCTTGGCGGTGCCGAAGGTCTCGACGAAGAGACCGACGGGCTCGGCCTTGCCGATCGCGTACGCGACCTGGACCTCACAGCGCGAGGCGAGACCGGCGGCGACCACGTTCTTGGCGACCCAGCGCATGGCGTAGGCGGCGGAGCGGTCGACCTTCGACGGGTCCTTGCCGGAGAAGGCGCCGCCACCGTGACGGGCCATGCCCCCGTAGGTGTCGATGATGATCTTGCGGCCGGTGAGGCCGGCGTCGCCCATCGGGCCGCCGATCTCGAAGCGGCCGGTCGGGTTCACCAGGAGGCGGTAGCCCTCGGTGTCGAGCTTGATGCCGTCCTCGACGAGCTGGGCCAGGACGTGCTCGACGACGAACTCGCGGATGTCGGGAGCGAGCAGCGAGTCGAGGTCGATGTCCGACGCGTGCTGCGAGGACACCACGACGGTGTCGAGGCGCACGGCCTTGTCACCGTCGTACTCGATGGTGACCTGGGTCTTGCCGTCGGGGCGCAGGTACGGGATGGTCCCGTTCTTGCGGACCTCGGAGAGCCTGCGGGACAGCCGGTGCGCGATGTGGATCGGCAGCGGCATGAGCTCGGGGGTCTCGTCGCAGGCGTACCCGAACATCAGGCCCTGGTCGCCGGCGCCCTGCTTGTCGAGCTCGTCCTCGTCGCCCTCGACGCGCTTCTCGTAGGCGGTGTCCACACCCTGCGCGATGTCCGGGGACTGGGCGCCGATGGACACCGAAACGCCGCAGGAGGCGCCGTCGAAGCCCTTCTTCGAGGAGTCGTAGCCGATCTCCAGGATCTTTTCCCGGACGAGCTGCGCGATCGGCGCGTAGGCCTTCGTCGTCACCTCTCCCGCGATGTGCACGAGACCCGTGGTGATGAGGGTTTCCACGGCGACGCGCGAGGTCGGGTCCTCGGTGAGGAGCGCGTCGAGGATCGTGTCGCTGATCTGGTCAGCGATCTTGTCGGGGTGGCCCTCGGTGACGGACTCCGAGGTGAAGAGACGACGGGACACAACGCTCCCTGGGGTTGCAGCGGCTGCTGGCTGATCATTTGGCGGAACCACATCGGGGGCTGCGCCCGATCACGTTCCGGATGCAGTTTATCGGTCGCCACCGTTTCCGGGACCACCCGTCTCGCCTTATGGGAGCCGTGTGACCTGCGGCACTGACATTCTTACGCACGGAGGTGACCTGGAGAAGGGGAATCGACGCAGGCGCGTCGCGCCTAGAGCCGGACCGCCACTTGGTCCCACACCACGTCAGCCAGAGCTTCCTTCGGACCGTAGGGCACCGGAGTTTCAGACCCATCAGAGGCCAGGATGATCGCTTCATTCTCCTCAGAACCAAAGGTGCGCGCCTCGCCCACCTCGTTCACGACGAGAAGGTCACAGCCCTTCCGGGCGAGCTTGGCGCGGCCGTTCGCGAGGACGTCGTCGGTCTCCGCGGCGAATCCCACGACCACCTGTCCGGCCCTGGCGCGATCGGCCGAGATCTCCGCGAGAACGTCCGGATTGCGTACGAGCGCCACAGGCGCCGGGTCCTGCCCGTCCTTCTTCTTGATCTTTCCGCCCGCGTACTCGGCGGGCCGGAAATCGGCCACGGCCGCGGCCATGACCACGACGTCGGCGTCCGCGGCCGCCTTGAGTACGGCCTCCCGCAGCTGGACGGCCGTGCCCACCCGTACGACGTCCACCCCGGCCGGGTCGGCCAGCGCGGTGTTGGCCGAAACGAGGGTGACCCGGGCCCCGCGGGCGACGGCGGTACGGGCGAGGGCGTAGCCCTGCTTGCCGGAGGAGCGGTTGCCGAGGAAGCGGACCGGGTCCAGCGGCTCCCGCGTACCGCCCGCGCTGATCACCACGTGCCGCCCGGCGAGGTCCGGCTCGCTCACCCCGCGAGCCAGAGCCCGCCTTCTCAGGACGTGGCGGCAGACTTCGAAGATCTCCTCGGGGTCGGGCAGCCGCCCCTTGCCGGTGTCCTTGCCGGTGAGCCGACCGACGGCGGGCTCGATGACGAGGGCGCCGCGTCGGCGCAGCGTGGCCACGTTCTCCTGGGTGGCCGGGTGCTCCCACATCTCGGTGTGCATGGCGGGGGCGAAGACCACGGGGCAGCGGGCCGTGAGCAGGGTGTTCGTGAGCAGGTCGTCGGCGAGCCCGTGGGCGGCCTTGGCCAGCATGTCGGCGGTGGCGGGAGCGACGACGACGAGGTCGGCGGACTGCCCGATGCGCACGTGCGGCACCTCGTGGACGGACTCCCAGACCTCGGTGGAGGCCGGGTTCCCGGAGAGGGCGGACCAGGTGGCCTCCCCCACGAAGTTCAGGGAGGACGCGGTGGGCACCACCCGCACGTCGTGGCCGGACTCGGTCAGCCGGCGCAGCAGCTCGCACGCCTTGTAGGCGGCGATCCCGCCACTGACTCCCAGTACGACCTTCGGCTTATCCACCACGCACTTCCCTTCTCCGTGTCCGACGCGGCCGACACCTTCGGCTCCGCTTC
>NZ_JBSGZP010000843.1:0-2695 GCF_053611065.1 Streptomyces sp. NPDC054840 | reverse complement strand
GCCCTGAAGGAATTGGCCAACAGCGTCGGATGTGCCGGTCGGGCCCTCTTCGCTGTTCGGGGCGCAGGCTCGCGCCGGTCCCGTCCGTCAGACGGTCGCCGGGCTGCCGAGCATCGCGGAAGCGTGCTGGAGCGGGCTGAGGAGGCGCGTGGGCACGGCGGCCCGGGGGAGGCCGCGGCAGGTGAACCCGAGCTGCGTCATGGCGCGGAGGACTTCGCCGGCGCTGAAGTCACGCCGGTCCTGGCGTGTGATGACCTGGCCGACCTGCTTGACGGGGTAGGTACGGCGCCCGATGATCACGGACTCGCCGACGACCTGCTCGGGCTTGACGCCCTTCATCGACTCCAGGACACCGCTCTTGGTCAGGTCGAACGGGAAACGGGCGATGACACAGCGCATGTTGCCTCACAGGAAGAAGAGAAGGGGGACGGCCGTGCCGCGGTGACGCGGTTCAGCGGGCAAGGGCCAGGACGCCCAGAGCGCTGCCCTGGTCATCGACGACCGGCAGGGCATCGATCCTGCGGTAGCGCATCGCGTGCTCGGCTTCGGTCATCGTCGTCACGGGTGTGGTGACCGGCCCGCGGTCGCCCAGGAGGTCGCGGAGACGTACCTGGTCCGTGTACGCCGCGCTGTCGCGGACGGCGGCGAGCCGGTCCCGGGTGACCAGCCCCGTGCACAGGCCGTCCTCGTCGCAGACGAGCAGACGACCCGCGCGGGCGCCGGCCATGACGGCCAGGGCCACCTCGACCGTCATGTCGTCACAGACCTGTGGACCGGCCGCCTCCATCGCGTCCTCCACCGTCCGGTGCACAGGGATGGCGTTCGCCGAGCGGGGCTCCATCTGGACCAGCGTCACAACGTACCTCCTGCAGAGATGGGTCAGTTTCCCGATCACGTGCTTCTCAGGCCGCCGCATCGAAGGCGGACTGCCGCACGCTCACGCGCCGGGCCGTCGAAGCGGGCCGGCGCCTGCCCCGGCCAGCGGCGCCGCGCTGGGCACGTTCGACGACCGGCGCGGTGATGACGACGGGAACACCGGAGGGTGCCTGGGCGCCGGTGATCCGGTTCAGGGCCTCGTCGCCCGAGCGGACCTGGGTGGTCTGCGGGCTGATGCCGGCTGCCTGCATGAGGCGGGCCATGTCGCGGCGCTGGTTGGGGGTGACCAGGGTGACGACGCTGCCGGACTCGCCGGCGCGGGCGGTGCGGCCGCCGCGGTGAAGGTAGTCCTTGGGGTCGGTCGGCGGGTCCACGTTGACGACGAGGTCGAGGTTGTCGACGTGGATGCCGCGCGCGGCGACGTTCGTGGCGACCAGCACCGTGACGTGCCCGGTCTTGAACTGGGCGAGGGTGCGGGTGCGCTGGGGCTGGGACTTCCCGCCGTGCAGGGCGGCGGCGCGGACGCCGCTGTCGAGGAGGTCCTGGGTGAGGCGGTCCACGGCGTGCTTGGTGTCCAGGAACATCATCACCCGGCCCTCGCGCGCCGCGATCTCCGTCGTGGTGCGGTGCTTGTCTGCGCCGTGGACGTGGAGCACGTGGTGCTCCATCGTCGTCACCGCACCGGCCGAGGGATCCACCGAGTGCACGACCGGGTCGGTCAGGTACCGACGGACCAGCAGATCCACATTGCGGTCCAGGGTGGCGGAGAACAGCATCCGCTGGCCCTCGGGGCGCACCTGGTCGAGCAGCGCGGTGACCTGCGGCATGAACCCCATGTCGGCCATCTGGTCGGCCTCGTCGAGGACGGTGATCGCGACCTGGTTCAGCCGGCAGTCGCCCCGGTCGATGAGGTCCTTCAACCGGCCGGGCGTGGCGACGACGACCTCCGCGCCTCCGCGCAGCGATCCGGCCTGCTTGCCGATCGACATGCCGCCGACGACCGTGGTCAGGCGCAGCTTCAGGGCGCGGGCGTAGGGGGCGAGGGCGTCGGTCACCTGCTGGGCCAGCTCCCGGGTGGGGACGAGGACGAGGGCGAGCGGCTGGCGGGGCTCGGCGCGCTGCCCGGCGGTACGAGCGAGCAGCGCGAGGCCGAAGGCGAGCGTCTTGCCGGAGCCGGTGCGCCCGCGACCGAGCACGTCACGGCCCGCAAGGGTGTTGGGCAGGGTGGCGCCCTGGATCGGGAAGGGCACGGTCACGCCCTGCGCGCCGAGGGCGGCCAACAGCTCCGCCGGCATGTCGAGATCGGCGAAGGCCTCGACGGCGGGCAGCGCGGGAGTGATGGTCTTCGGCAGGGCGAACTCGCCCTGTAGCGCGGCGGGTCGGCGGCCGTAGCCGCCCGAGCGGCTCGGACCTCCGGAACGGCTCGGACTTCCGGAACGGCTCGGGGTCGACGATCCGAACCGGCTGACCCGCTCCGATCCGGCGGCAGAGCCGAAAGCGGCGCCGCCGGTGCGGCTGCGGGAGGAACGGCTGTTCGTACGAGTGCGGTTCATTCAGAACCCTCCTTGATACGGCACGTATCAAGGAATTCCCGCAGCGGAAACACAGCGCAGGGAATCGCAAGAACGGGCCGAATGGAATGCGAAAGCGCCACTGGCCTACAGGGATTCTGTACGGGCGCAGGTGCTGAGATGGGTGGCGTCATGTGGACGCGTACATTCGGAAAACTCGAATGGGGTTGAAGCTCCGAGGGGGCTGTCACCCTGAATGCTTTGTCCCGCAGGCGTCGCCACTGCGGGACATATGTGCAGCTGGGGCC
>NZ_JBSGZP010000842.1:0-2707 GCF_053611065.1 Streptomyces sp. NPDC054840 | reverse complement strand
GCGGCGGGTCTGGGGTCGCCGCCCGGGAGGGGGGGGGGGGTTACAACCGGGGGGGGTTTTGCCCGTACGGGGGCTTCGGCCCACCACCTTTCCCGGGCCGGACGCCGGGGATGGGGGAGTGGGGCGTCCGGTCCGGGAGCGAGGGGGAGCCCCCGCCGCAGGGGGGTCAGCGGCAGTTCTGCCCGTTGTTGATGCAGCCCACGGCCTTGTTCATCAGGCCGTTCGACATCACGTTGATGAAGTCGTCGTGGTCGGTCGCCGGCTTGTGGAGCTGCTCGGGGAAGCTGTCCACGGCGAACCGGGAACCCGGCGCCACCCCGTAGGTGAGGCGCATCACCAGCTGCGGAATGGCCTTGAAGCCGTTCTTGCAGCGACCGTTCTTGTCCGGGAAGGCAACATGCGTGCGGTGGTTGGCGCTGTCGACGTTCTTGCCGTCCCAGCAGCTCTGGAAGGTGAAGGTGCGCACCACGTCACTGCCCTTCGGGCAGACCGGGTACTTGTCCTTCAGCTGGCGGTTCTCGAAGCCGGTGCAGCTCCAGGAGGCGTTGGCGTTGCCGTTGCCGTTGGTGAGGGCCTTGGCGTCACCGGTGATGATGCGCAGGAAGCGGGGCATCGCCGTGACCTTGCCGACCGGACTGCCCTTGAAGGTGATCGACACCTGCTTCGGCTGGAGGATGGTGCCGACATTGCCGTCCTGGCCGCCGCCGGGCGCCTTGGCGTCCTTCTCCACCTTGCCGTCGCGCAACCGCAGTACGGGCCAGTAGTAGGCGGACTGGTCCCCGTTGCCGCAGGTGGTGCCGGACTTGGCGAGGCTGTCGTTCGTGGAGAATGCGTCTGTGGTCTTGTTGCCCACGTAGTCGTGCATGTGGTGGGCGCCGTTGGAGACGCCGGGGGCGACGATCACGTTGTCGGGGTTGAAGTGGCCGTTCTCGTTGCGGCCGCACTGCGAGGTGAAGGAGCCCTTCGAGGCGTTTCCGGCCTGCGCGGGGTTGCGCACGTTCGGCTTGATCTTGGTGATGTTGACGAAGTCGCTCTTCGCCGGGCCGCCCTTCTGCGCGGCGGCCTGGGCGGCAGCGCCCTGCTCACCCTTGCTCGCGGCAGCCGCCGCGCCGTCATCCGCGGCAGCGGCCTGCTTCATCGTGCAGGCGCTCAAGGACTGGATCTCCTTGGGAGCTTCGCCGGACCGGGCTATCGCGTCTGCCATGCCCGCGATGGTCTGGTCGCGCTTCTGCTTCAGCTCACCGAGGAGGGCGGCGTCGCCCTTCGCCTGGCCGGCGGCGAGCTGCTTGTAGGCGTCGGCGACCTGGTCGTCCAGCTTGGCGAGGTTCGCGTCGACCTCGGGCTTGGCCTGTTCCGGGACCGCGGTGAGTTTCTCTCCCACATCGGGGCAGTCGATGGTGGCCGTCATCCGGGTGTCCTGGCCGGCGGACGCGTTGCCGGCGACGACGGCGACCCCGCCCCCGCCCAGTACGAGCGCGGAGATCAGGCCCAGGACCTTGTTCGACAGCCTTGCGCGTTTGTGGCCCTTTTTACTCATGCGATCACTTCACTTCGTCGGTTGGACATTGTCGGAAAGCGCGTCGAAGTCGACGAGTCCGGTGTCTTCGAGGACCGTGATGTGGTCCAGAACCGTGGCGTTGGCGGACGTGGCGAGGGCCCGGACCATCGAATTCTTGGTCTGTGACCGAATCCCGGCCAGCAGGGCGAACACCTTTCCGTGAGCTCGACGCAGCAGCTGGACGAACAGTCGTTCGTATTCCTCTCCGCGGGCGCGGTTCATCTGGCCCAGCCAGTCCTGCTGCTGCGCGGACGGCTGGTTGGGCAGATCGACACCGAGGGCCTGGCCGACCTGGATGACCTGCCGGTCCAGCTCGGTGTGGCCGTCGATGAGGTGCTGCCCGGCCGTCTTGATCGCGGGTCGGGACCCGCGCTGCTGGGCCTGGCGGCCCGCGGGCAGCTCCCAGAGCCCGGCGAGCCGGACCTTGCGGATGAAGTCCCGGTCCGCGGCGGTCAGCGGTCCGTAGGCCGTGCTCAACGTTCCGCCGCCGTCGTCGTCGCCCGCCGGACCCGCCACGGCGGCCGTGGGCCGGCTGCCGAAACTGTCCACGGGAATCAGAAGCGCGATCAGGGTGAGGGCAAGGGCGGTGATGACCAGGCCGCTTCCGATCGTGTATCGCGTGGCCACCGACAAACTGCTGATGGATCTCCGCCGCAATGACGGCACTGTGCCTCCTCGCTCCAAGGGCCGGGAGGGGGTGGCGGGGCAGGAAGATCCGCACGTGCTGTGCGGTGCGCACCCGCATTCCCGGGGTGTCACGGGACGCTAGTGCCGGGCGCGGCGCCGGAGCGGTAGGACATCACCATCCGACAAACATCCCGGCGACTCCGCGGAAGGCTGATATCTTGCGGCGCGCCCGCACGTTCGGCCGAGCGGCGCCGTGGCACCCCGTCATGTCCGGGTGCCGTCCCACCCTGGCCGCGTGCCGCCGTGCCCGCTACGGGTTGGTCGAAGGTTTCCGCCCCCAAGCACGCGCCGCACGGTACGACCACCTGGCCGTCCCGGCCCGACCCCCGCGCGGATCCGTGTGCGGGGGCGCCGGATCCGGACACGACCGGTGCGCCGGGCTGTCCGCGAAGGGCCCGCTGCCGCGCCGCCGCTCACGGGTCGCCGTTCGTGCCTCCAGTCCCAACTCCCGCGGACACTGAG
>NZ_JBSGZP010000841.1:0-2710 GCF_053611065.1 Streptomyces sp. NPDC054840 | reverse complement strand
GAACACGCCTAGCGGCTCTCCCGCCATCCCCGACCGCCGCTTGTCGCAACAGGCACTGGACGGGCCGGCCACTCGGGCAGACGGAGGTCCATGTCCACCACGTGTGCCCGGCGTCGCCCGGACGCCCCACCCTGCCCTCGTGGCGGTCCAAGGGGGCTGTTCGGGTGAAGCGTCGCAACCTGCGGGCCGCTCGGCCGTTGATCAAGGTGCTTATCACCGTGCACTCGCGCGACAGAAGGACCGCTGATGATCAAGAAGTTCATGGCCACCGCCGCCGCCACTGCCTCGATCGTCGGCGCGGGCGCGGCCCTCGCCGCCCCGGCCATGGCCATCGGCAACGACAACGGGATCAACACCGTCAACGGCAACAACGCCCAGCAGATCTACGGCAACCAGAAGACCCACGGTGACCTGAGCCCGCAGCTCGGCGTCGTCCAGGGCACCCTGAACAAGCCCTGCATCGGCCTGCCCGCGAAGGTCAACGCCCAGTCGATCCTGGCCCTCGTCAACGTCGGTGTCCAGGACGTCAACGTCCTGTCGAACCCGCAGAACCAGCAGTGCACCGAGAACTCCACCCAGGCCAAGGGTGACGAGCCGCTCTCCCACATCCTGGACAACATCCCGGTCCTCTCGGGCAACGTCTCGAACGGCAGCTGACGCAGTCCCCATGTGCGAGCCGGGGCCTCCGACGCCTGCGCGAGTGCCCACGGGGCCCCGGCTTGTTCGACTCGGAGCCACGGTTCCACGGATCCGCCTCCGCCACCGGCGCGCGGCGGCCGCCCGGCCGCCAGGGTGGCCACCGAACGGTACGCCACAGATCCTCCTGCCCGACCGGGCCGGAGGATCTGTGCATGTCCTTCAGCCTTGTCAAGTCACGGATGTTCGAGACGTGACGGGCGGTGTTCCGATCATGCCCACTGGAATCTCCTGCTTCACCCCGAAGGCGTGAGGCCCACCAGGTCCAGGAGGCGAGTGGAGATGAATCCGGAATACGCAGGGACGGACCGCTGGGCGGCCCTCGGGCACGTGGACGGAGCCGACGGGGACCTGGACGGAGCGCGGCTGGCTCGTACCGTCACGCGAGAGGTACGACGGACCGGCAAACATTTCCTGCCGCGGCCCCTCCTGCTTCGGCTTGGTGAGATACGGAACCAGCACGCCCCGGACCGCCGGCCCCACCTCCAGGCGTTCCTCGACTGCGTGCTCGACAAGCACGAGGGGCGCTACTGGAACCGAACCTACCTTTCCCTGCCGCTGCTGGAGCTCCTTCTGGGCGAAACGGATGACCTGGGCGAAACGGACGACGCGCCGGACCCCGACCGCATGGCCACCCTGCTCATATCCGACGTCATACGCTTCGAGCTCCAGGCGGAGGGCCCGGCGCGGGAAGCGTGGGAAGCGCGGGAGCCGCACACATCGCGGGAATCCGTGGACCGGGATCCGCCGGACCCGGCGACCCTGCGAAAGCGGCTGCGCCACGCCCTGCGATTCGTGGCGCACGACCCCTGCGTACCGGATGCCGCTGATGTGACGTCCCGGGCGGCCCACGTGCCGTGGTCCCGCTGGGCGGACATCGCCGAGCTCCTTCCCCGGCCCACGGCCACAGAGGCGAGCCACTGGTTCGACGTGACGGTCCAGCCCGTGTACGTGCTGCACGACGAGTACTTCTTCATCAGGGCGCTCCAAGCCCACGAAATGATCTTCACGGCGATCGCGGCGGACGTACGGGAGGCGATCGGGGCGCTGCGCGCCGCCCGGCTGGACGCGGCGGCCGACCATGTGGACCGTGCCGCCGGTCTTTTCGAGCGGGCCTCGGCACTGTTCCGGATGGTGGCCACCATGCGACCTGGACACTTCTCCGCCTTCCGGGAGTTCACCCAGGGCGCCAGCGCCATCCAGTCCGAACAGTACAAGCGCTTCGAGATCCTGTGCGGCCTCCCGACCGCGCCGCGGCTGCGGTCGGAAGCCTTCACCGACGTCCCCGCCGTACGGGCCGAGGCGGAGGGCGAGGCACACGACACGGTGGTCCGGGCCTATCTGGACCTGCGCCGCTCGGCCCGGTTCGGCGAAGCCGAGTGGAACCGCTTCCGCGGCGCGCTCGGTGGGCTGGAGGAGCGGCACCAGCGATGGAAGTCCACCCACCGGAGCCTCGCCGCGCGCATGCTCGGCGGGGCGCACGGATCGGGTGGCACCGCGGGCGTTCCCTATCTGGCCGAGTGCCTGGACAACCGGCTGTTCTGGCAGCTCGGTGCGGGACGCCGCGGCGCGGGAGGATGAGACTGAGGGGACGTCAGAAGGGGCGTGTCGGAAGGTACTTGCCGTCCGGCACCACCCGGGCGTCCGAACATCCGATGAACAAAGTCGTCGGCCGGTGCACCCCCGCCAGGTGGGCGAAGAGGTCCGCCTTGGCCGGAAACACCTCGCGCTGGAAAAGAGCGACGCCGTCCGCGAGATCGCGCGGGGCGGGCAAAGGACGCGTGGTCTGCATGGACACTCCCTGCGGTGGGATGCGCCCCCGGTGAAGCTTGACGTTTGCTGCGCCGGGAGAGCGCGTACGAGAGCGCCGCGGCCCGGGCCTTCACCGAGCTCACCGCACGCCTGGTCCGCGACCGCCGCGGCTACCGCCCCCCGCGGCGCGCGCACGCGCAGCGGGGGGGGGGCGGGGGCGGGGCGGATCACATGCCGGGGCACACCGTCCAGGCCAGGTGAT
>NZ_JBSGZP010000840.1:0-2714 GCF_053611065.1 Streptomyces sp. NPDC054840 | reverse complement strand
CCTCACCCTCGGGGCCGACGGGACCCTGCACGTGGGGGACCTGCTCACCGGCCGCCGGGTCGCCGCCTTCCCGTCGGCGACCGGCATCGCGACGCTCGACGGCCGCCGGGTCGTCCTCACCGTCGACGACATCGACGTGGACCGGACGGTACGCGTGTGGGACCTGCGTACCGGCGATCAACTGGCCCGGTCGCTGGAGGTGGTGCGGACCGTCGACCTCGACGGACGGGTGCTCGCCGTCACCGCCCGGGAGCCGGACCGGGAGCCGGACGGGGAGCCGGACCGGGAGCCGGATCTGGCGGCGGACCCGGGGGAGCGGCGGCTGTGGGACCTGGCCACCGGCGAGCCGGTGGACACCCCCGCGGCCGCCGCGGCTCTGTCCGACGGTGAGGACCGGCCCGGCGTGACCACCCTGACAGTGGTGCACGGACGTGCCGTCGCCGTCGGCCTCGACGGCGAGGAGCCCCGCTTCATCGGCCCGCTGGCCCCCGCCCGGCAGAACGGCGCCCTGGTACGTACCCGGGAGCGGAAAACCGCGGTGCTGGACGGGCGTACCGTCGCCCTCACCGCCGAAGCGGACGGGACCCTGCGTATCTGGGACCTGACGGACGACCGGCCGCGCGTGCACGGCATGCGGGTGATCGATGCCGTCGGCGCGAGCGGCACGGCGCCGGCCTTCCCGCCCGGCCCGGAGCCGGAAGCGGACCTGTGGCACCGGATCTCCGGCCGCGGGAGCAGCCCTTCCGGCAGCGCCGATCCGGTCCTGCTCACCGTGGAGCAGGACGACACGGTGGTGGTACGGGACCGCGCCACCGGAAGGCCCGTCGGCCCGCCGCTGACCGGCCACACCGGCAAGGTCTGGGACGTGGCCACCACCGTCGTGGACGGGCGGGCCGTGGCCGTCACGGCGAGCGCCGACCACACGCTCCGGACCTGGGACCTCTCCCACGCCCTCGCCCAGGGGGACGATCCGTCCCACGCCGGCCACACCGGAACGGTCTCGGCGGTCACCACAGCCGTCCTCGACGGGAACCCGGTGGTCGTCACGGCAGGCGCCGATCACACCCTGCGCGTGCGGGACCTGACCGCCGGTCGGCAGGTCACGGCTCCTGTCACGGGCCTGGAGGGCGAGGTGACCGCCCTGGTCGCATCGGTGGTGGACGGGCGGCCGGTGATCGTGACCGCAGGTTCCGGTGACATCCTGCACCTGCTGGATCCGCTGGGCGGGGAACACCTGGGCGAGCCCGTCACCAGCCACCACGGCCGGGTGCTGGCCCTGGCCGGCGCGACCCTGGCCGGCCGGCCGGTCGTGGTCACGGCCGGCGCCGACCGCACCGCGGCGATCTGGGATCTCGCCACCCGCCGCCCGGTCGGCGAGCCGCTCACCGGCCACACGAGCAGGGTGACCTCCGTGGCGACGGCGGAACTGGCGGGGCGGCCCGTCGCGGTCACCGGCAGCTGGGACAAGACCGTACGGCTGTGGGACCTCACCACCGGCCGGCAGCTCGGCGAGCCCCTGACCGGCCACACCGACTGGGTGACGTCGGTGGCCACCACGCTGGTCGACGGCAGGCCCGTCGCCGTCAGCAGGAGCCGGGACAAGACGGTGCGCCTGTGGGACCTGGCCACGATGCGGGAGACCGGCGAACCCCTGCCCGGCCACACGGATCCGAACGGACCCATGGTGGTCACCACCGGGGGCGCCCGGCCGGTGGTGGCCATCGGCCAGGGCCAGAGCGTGCGCTTCTGGGACCTCGCCACGGGGCGCGAGGCGGGGAACGAGTACGCGCTGCCGCTCCCGGTGGCCGCGCTCGCCGCCGCACCGGGCGGTCGGCTCGGGGTCGCCTTCGGCCCCGAGGTCGCGGTGCTGCGCCCGGCGGCAGGTTGACTCAATCGGACCGTACGCCTCCGGTAGGTCGCCAGAATCTCAGGAGCAAGAGGCGGTGATCGACCGTGCGGGCCGGTGGCGAGTGAATTCGCCGCTGCCGTACGGCGGTTCGCCGATCCCCCCAGCACCGTGAGAGGCACCACGATGACCACACACCGCGTCAGGCGTTACGCGGCCCGCGCGTTGACCATGGCGATGGCGGCCTGCGCCGTCGCTGCGGCGACCACCCTTCCGGCGTCCGCCGCCGACCAGCCGACCCGGCCGCAGCTCATGGCGGACTGCGCCTCGGGCGAGGGCAAGTGCACCTTCAATTCGCCCAAGCTCGGGGAGGCGTACCTGGGTGAGCTCCGCCAGGTGTCGAACTCGCTGTTCAACTGCAGTACGTCCGACTCGACCCAGTCGATGACCTGGGACGACACGGTGGGCTCCACCGATTCGCTGGGCGTCTCCGTCACGGCCGGCGGTAACATAGCCGGCATCGTCGACCTGAGCGTAACCGCGAGTTACAGCCATAGTTGGTCGAGCAGTCACTCGGAGAGCAGCTCGCTCAACATGACGGTGAAGCCGGGCGAGGTCGGGTGGATCTCGCGCGCCCAGGTGATGCAGAAGGTCTCCGGTACCTGGCAGACCCACTACGACAGCCCGAAGTGGGGCCACTACTACTGGTTCTTCCAGGACACGATCACCAGCCCCGCCAAGAACGGCACGGACGGCAGGAGCAACGCGGTGGTGGTCAAGACTCGCAAGATGACGGCCGCGGAGAAACGCTCCTGCACCGCCGAGGGCCACCAGGGCCGCACGTTCGTCCAGACCCGCTGAACCATCC
>NZ_JBSGZP010000839.1:0-2721 GCF_053611065.1 Streptomyces sp. NPDC054840 | reverse complement strand
CGCCATGCTCGACGCCGGGCGGACCGGCGTGCTGGAGATCGGCGCGGACGGCAGGCTCTGCGGCGAGCCGCTGAAGGTGCTCGTCGAGTCCAGCGTCCCGCCCCCGCGGATGATCGTCTTCGGTGCCATCGACTTCGCCTCCGCCCTCGTACGGATCGGCAAGTTCCTCGGCTACCGGGTGACCGTGTGCGACGCGCGACCCGTCTTCGCGACGAAGACCCGCTTTCCCGAGGCGGACGAGATCGTCGTCGACTGGCCCCACCGCTATCTGGAGAGCACGGCCGTGGACGGCCGGACCGTCCTGTGCGTGCTCACCCACGACGCCAAGTTCGATGTCCCGCTGCTCGAACTGGCCCTCAGGCTGCCCGTCGCCTACGTCGGCGCCATGGGCTCCCGCCGCACCCACGAGGACCGCAACGAGCGACTGCGCCAGGTCGGGATGACCGAGCTCGAACTGGCCCGGCTGCGCTCCCCGATCGGACTGGACCTCGGCGCCCGCTCACCGGAGGAGACCGCGCTGTCCATCGCCGCCGAGATCGTCGCGAACCGCCGCGGCGGCACCGGGGCGGCCCTGACCGGCGCGCACATCCCGATCCACCCGGACATCTCGCACACCAAGCTCGACCGGATCGGATCCGTCGCCTGAAGGCGTGCCGGCCGGACTGAGAAAAGGGCGCGCCCCCTGGGGTTGCGCCCTTTCGGCATTCCCTCTATTTTACCCGCCGGTAATAGGAGGCACCCTCTCCATCCCTTCCCCACAGCGGAGTTGAGCGGATGTTGCGTACCGTGCGAACCCTGGGCCTGCTGGCCGCGGCCACCCTGCTCACCGCCTTCACGCCGGCCCCGGCGGCGCCCGCCTCCCCACCCGGCCCGGCCGGGGACCTGCGCGAGGTGCTCTTCGTCGGGAACAACTGGGAGGGCACCGCCGACGTCCTCGCCTCCACCGGCGATCTCGCCAAGGTCGGCCGGATCGACGTGGTCCCCGACAAGGCGGAGCGGCTGCGCGAGATCTACCTCAACCCGGTGAAACTCGCCTTCTTCCTCGGTATCCGGGAGAGCGCGGGGGAGGGGCACGACCAGTTCGTCGACGACATGTTCACCACCCCGGACGGCTCCGCCGTCGTCGTCTCCCGCCCCAGCTTCGCCGACGTCGTATCCATCGACGTGGCCACCGGACGCGTCAACTGGCGCTTCCCCGTGTCCGGGTACCGCTCGGACCACATGGCGGTCTCGCCGGACGGGACCCGCGTCGCCGTCTCGGCCTCCACCTCCGACACCGTGCACGTCCTGGACACCAGCACCGGGCGGCAGGTCGGCTCCTTCGGCACCGGGAGCAAGCCGCACGAGAACACCTTCACCCGCGACGGCCGCTTCCTGTGGAACAGCTCCATCGGCGAGGTGAACACCGCCCTCGACGCGCCCTGGCTGGACTGGACGAAGGGCGACCGCAGGATCACCGTGGTCGACGCGCAGACCTTCCGCACGGTCCGGGTGATCGACATGCGGGAGCGGCTGGACGCCTTCGGCCGCCGCGACCTCTCCGACGCCGTCCGCCCGGTGTCCTTCAGCCCCGACGAGTCGAAGCTCTACTTCCAGGTGTCCTTCTTCAACGGCTTCCTGGAGTACGACGTCCCCTCCGACCGGATCACCCGCCTCAAGACCCTTCCGATGAACCCCGCCACCAGCTCCGACCGCACCGCCTGGGTCAACGACTCCCGCCACCACGGCATGTCCATGAGCCCTGACGGCGCGAAGCTCTGCGTCGCCGGCACCATGGACGACTACGCGACCGTCGTGGACCGTGCCACCCTCGCCGAAGGGCCGCTCGTGCCCGCCGCGAAGCCGTACTGGGCCACGGTCTCCGGGGACGGCAGCGCCTGCGTGATCTCCGAGAGCGGCGCCGACCGGGTCACGGCCATCGACTTCGCCACCGGCGCCAAGCGGGTCTCCGTCCCCGTCGGGGACCATCCGCAGCGCGTCCGGCTCGGCCGCGTCCCGGCGGGCTGGACCGGTCCCGTCGGCCGGTAGCCGGGTCCGGCCCGTCGGGCCGTGTCGGGCAGCGGCGCGGGGCAGGCCCGGATACTCAGCCCACCGTCACGGTCGGCTCGTGCCGGACGGGGAAGTTCACCGAGTTGGCGATGAAGCACGCCCGGTGGGCCTCCTCGTGCAGTGCGATCGCCGCGGCCACCATCGACTCGTCGCCGACGGTGATCCGGGGGTGCACCACGGCCTCCGTGAACTGCCCGCTGTCCCCTGCGGTGGTCATCGTCCCGGTCGCCTCGTCGACGTACGAGGTGACCACCACGCCGTTGATCGTGCAGAAGTGCAGGTAGGAGAGCATGTGGCACTGGGACAGGGCGGCGAGCAGCAGTTGCTCGGGGTTCCAGCGGGAGGCGTCGCCGCGGAAGGTCGGGTCGGAGCTGCCGAGGATCGCCGGCAGCTCTCCGGCGGCCACCTCGTGCGCCCGCGAATAGGCGCGGTAGTGGCTGGTGCCCGTGCCGAGGTTTCCGGTCCAGGTCACGCGGGTGGTGTAGGAGTGCAGTCGGGCCATGGCGGCTGCTCCCTCTCTCGGGTACGGAACGGGTGTGCGCGGCGGGCGGACACCCGGGACGTGGCGGCGGCGTGCTCGAACCGTGCCGGGCGTCGACCTGGATCGTACGGCCGGAAGCAGAGCCGGACGAACGCCCGGACGGTCCGGGGAGGTAGCCAGCGATGTGGCGG
>NZ_JBSGZP010000838.1:0-2724 GCF_053611065.1 Streptomyces sp. NPDC054840 | reverse complement strand
ATGGAGAGGGACAGATCGCCGAGCCGCCGAGAGTCCGGAGGACCGCATGCTTGCCGAGACCATTTGCTCCGCGGTGTCAGTGGCGGGCCTGGGCATCGCCGCGGTCACCGCCTACCGCAAACGCTTCCTGGCCGCCGCGCGGATCACCGCGTACGCGCTGGTGCCGGTCGCCCTGGTGATGACGGGGTTCGTGGAGTGGGTGTCCGGGATGGTCTTCGACCCGACCGTCTGGGCCGGCTTCGGACTGCTGGGGCTGTCCTGGCTGCTCTTCACGATCACCCGGGCCGTCGAGCGCCGCGGCCTGACGGCGTCCGGGGAGCCCGGGAAGCCCGCGAAGAAGGTCAAGGGGAGCCCGGCCGCCGAGGCCGTCGCCCCGGCCGCCTCCGCGCCGTCCCTGGGCACCGCCGCCCAGGCCGGTTCGCAGGCACGGTCCGCCGCCCCCACGGAGGACTTCTCCGACATCGAGGCCATCCTCAAGAAGCACGGGATCTGAGCAGAGGAACCGGGCACGGGATCCGAGCGCGGGATCCGGCCCGGCCCGCAAGACGACGCCTCGTCCACAAGATCGAGCGAACTCCCGCGCGGGTGTTGGCGTGTTGAGGGCCGGTGAGCGGTGCGCTGCGCCATCATCGGCCCGACATGTTCGACACATCGCACCATGATCCGCCGGTACCCGCCCCTGTGGTGGAGGAGCCGCGAGGCTGTCTCTTCGCGCTCTCCCAGCCACCCCTGATGATCTTCCTAGCGGTGATCGGCATCCTGCTGCTGCTCGCCGCGGTTCACGATCTGTTCCTGCTCTGACGCCTCCGCGTCGGCCTCCTTGCGCCGGGCCCGGTACGCCGCCACGTGCAGCCGGTTCCCACAGGTCCGGCTGTCGCAGTAGCGCCGGGACCGGTTGCGGGACAGGTCGACGAAGGCGCGCCGGCAGTCCGGGGCCTCGCAGCGGCGCAGCCGTTCCTGCTCGCCGGAGACCACGATGAAGGCCAGCGCCATGCCGCCGTCGGCCGCCAGGTGGTCGCCCACCGACGCGCCCGGCGCGAAATAGTGCACGTGCCAGTCGTAGCCGTCGTGGTCGGTCAGCTGCGGGGTGGTGCCCGCCGTGGCCACGAGCTCGTTGATCAGGATGGAAGCCGCACGCGGGTTCGGAGAGGCGAAGACCTGGGCGAACTTTCCGCGCACCGCCCGGACGCCGGCCAGGTCGCGCGCGCTGAGCTCGCCGACGTCGCTGATCGAGTACTCCTGGACGAATCCGCGCAGCGCGCCGATGTCCGAGAGACCGTCGGGCTGGTCGGCCTCGGCCACGGTGTTCACCAGCGCGACGACGACGTCGAGCGCGCGACGGGTGTCGTGGGGGATCTGCACGGGGTCTCCCTCAGGGGCCGGGCCTGCGACGACGGGAGCCGTCGCCGCTGCCGCCCGACAATAGCGGGTCCCGCAGAGCACGCCGGCGCCGTCCTCGCGGGTGGCTTCCGCGGGAACAGCGCCGGCACTGCCGTATGTGGTTGTCCGTCCCGCACCGTCGCCCCGAGTCGGACGGTGTCGAGCGGCTGTAGGCCTGGCTCAGCTTTCGGCCAGGATGTGGGAGAGCTCCTTGTCGAGGTCGAAGTGCCGGTGCTCGGTCCCGGGTGGAACCGCGGCGTCCGTCCGCTTGAGGAACGACTCGAGTGCTCGGGCGGGTGCTTCGAGCAGTGCTTCTCCCTCCGGTGAGCTCAGGGCGATGCAGACGACGCCCTGACCGTGGCTGCGGGACGGCCAGACGCGGACGTCGCCGGTACCGGTGGGCCGGTGGAGGCCCTCCGCGAGGAGGTCGCGGGCGAATACCCATTCGACCGTCTCCTCGGCGCCGGTGTGGAAGGTGGCGTGCACGGCGTAGGGGTCGGCCGTGTCATACCGCAGGCCCGCGGGAACAGGCAGTGAGGACTCGCTCGACACAACGAGGCGCAGGTGCAGCTCGCAGCTGACCGTGGTGTTCATAAGCGCCAGGGCCTTTCGCTCAGTGTGCGCTCGGGGATTCGCACGTCGGCGAAATCGACATGCCACCTACGGTGCCGTTGTAAACCCCTCTGACCGTTTTGCGGACCTCTGGGTCCCTCGGACGGCGGATCCAAACCCACATTCCGGTGTGCATCCAGCTCCGGTAGATTCGGGTTCATGAATACGGGGAGTGACCGCGGAACCCACGGGTCCGACGCTGATGACACCACCACGGAAGCCGCCTCCGAGGAGACGCCGCACGTGTCGAAGGCGCCGGCCTTCATCAAACGGAGCAGGAGCCTGCACCTGAGCTGGCAGGTCGGCGTCTTCATCGTCGGCCTCGCCGTGATCGGCGCCGGCATCGCCATGCTCGTGCTGCCCGGCCCCGGCTGGGTCGCGATCTTCGCGGGCCTGGCGATCTGGGCCACCGAGTTCGCCTGGGCGCACTTCGTGCTGCGCTGGACCAAGCGGAAGGTCACCGAGGCCGCGCAGAAGGCGCTCGACCCGAAGGTCCGCCGCCGCAACATCATCCTGACCAGCGTGGGCTTCGTCATCGCGGGCGCGCTGATCGGTTTCTACCTGTGGAAGTACGGGCTCGTCCTGCCCTGGAACCTCAAGGACCAGTGATGGTCAAGGAGCACCGCTGACATGCGGTAATGTTTGCGGTGCGTCCGGGCGATTAGCTCAGTGGGAGAGCACTTCGTTCACACCGAAGGGGTCACTGGTTCGAACCCAGTATCGCCCACCCGG
>NZ_JBSGZP010000837.1:0-2741 GCF_053611065.1 Streptomyces sp. NPDC054840 | reverse complement strand
GCCCGGCCCGGTGCGGGGCGGGGCGGGGCGGGCCAGGCCGGCCCGGCGGGACGACCCGGCGGGGCAATGCGGGCCGGGGCGCGGCGGCCCGGCGGGCCGGGACGGCCCGGCGGGACGACCCGTCGGGGCAATGCGGGCCGGGGCGGTGCGGTCCGGCGGCCGGTCCGGCGGGGCGACCCGTCGGGGCAATGCGGGCCGGGGCGGTGCGGTCCGGCGGGACGGTCCGGCGGGGCGACCCGTCGGGGCAATGCGGGCCGGGGCGGGACGGTCCGGCGGGACGGTCCGGCGGGGCAATGCGGGCCGGGGCGGGACGGTCCGGCGGGACGGTCCGGCGGGGCAATGCGGGCCGGGGCGGTCCGGCAGTGGGGGCCGGGGCGGTGTGGTCCGGCAGTGCAGGCGGGGGCGCGGCGGTCCGGGGCGCGCCGGGGCGGGGGCGGTGCGTTCGCCCCCTCCACCGCATCCCGTACCTCCCTCCCCCGCACCTCCACGCATCCGTACCCCGCACCCCCGTAACCCGGCACCCCCGCAACCCGTACCTCCGTACCGCCGTACCCCCGGACTCCCGTACCTCCCCCGTATCTCCGTACCGCCGTCCCTCCGTACCCCCGCACCTCCCTACCCCCGCACCTCCCTACCCCCGCAGCTCCGTCCCCCCGTCCCCCGTACCCCCCGTCCCCCGTCCCCCGTACCCCCCGTCCCCCGTACCCCCGCACCTCCCGCACCTCCCGTACCCCCCGTACCTCCCGTACCTCCGTACTCCCGTTCATCCCTGCATTCCTGCGTCTGTTGCGGGTGCGCACCGGTATCGGTATCTGCGGATGCCATGAGAAGGAATTGAGGCCGAGTTCATGAACATCACTCCCGTCGAGGCGGACTGGGACCGCGCTCCGAGCGTGCTCGAGGGCGCCCGGACGCTGGAACTGACCACCGCTGACTGCAATCTGCCGTACTGGCTGCGGCACGTCGCGGGGACGATGCTGCGGCGCCTGGCCGACGGTTCGGTGCCCGACGCGGGGCCGACCGTAGCGGTCCGTGCGCCGGGCCCGCTGCGTGACGCCCTCGTCGACGAGTTCACCTTCCGTCACCTCGCGGAGGAGAAAGCGGCCCGTGCGCTGTCCTTCCTGGTCTTCCACGCGCCCGGCACCGACGACCTGGAGTTCTTCTCGACCCAGCTGGTCGACGAGGCCCGCCATGCCCGGATCTTCAGGGAGCACCTGCTGCGTGTGGGCCTGGACGCCGCGCAGATCGAGGCCGAGGTGGCCAGGACGGCGGCGACCACCGCGGCCGCCGTGCTGGACCCGCTGGAGGAGTTCGGCCTTCAGGTCCTGCGCGACCAGGGCGACTTCTACGGCGGTGTGCTGGTGCTGACCGTCCTCGTCGAGGGCATCCTGGCGCCGGCCGCGGAACTGTCGGAACGCAAGTGGCGGCCTTTGGACCCGGCCGCGGCCCTGGTGGAACGCGGGGCCAACATGGACGAGATCCGCCACCTGGCGGTCGGCAGCTCGGTGGTGCGCCGCTACCTCACCGAGCACCCCGAACAGCGTCCCCGCCTCATGGAGATCGTCACCGAGGGCCGGCGGCTGTGGGAGAAACTCCCCATGCAGGAGGTCCTGTTGCGCCGCGAGTCCCTCTTCCAGGAAGGCCTCGCCGAACACGCCGGGCTGGTCGGCGACTACGAGGTCTGGCCCGGCCGGCGGCTGGTCGACACCGGGATCCAGGAACGGATGGAGGCCGCCGCACGCTGGTCCCAGGAGACCCAGGACACACGCCTTGCGTACATGCTCCTCTCGGACGCGGCCCGATGAACGCCGCGTCCGGGCCCGGGCGGTGGGAGGTGGCGCTGCCGCCGTACCGGGGGGACGGGCCGCAGCGGATCGTCACACAGGTCACCGAACCGGCCGGGGCCCCGCGTGCGGTGGTGCTGATCTGGCCCGCCATGGCGGTCAGCGCCTCCTACTACCAGCCGTTGTGCAGCGAACTCGCGGACCTGGGCATCGCCTGTGTGGCCGCGGACCTGCGCGGTCAGGGGGAGAGCGGGCCGCGGCCGGACCGTACCTCACGCCAGGGGTACGACGAACTCGCCGCGCGGGACTGGCCGCGGACGGTGGCCGCGGTCCGGGAGCGGTTCGGTGCCCATACCCCGCTGTACCTGCTCGGGCACAGTATCGGCGGGCAGATCTCCGTGCTGTACGCGGCGCGGGAACCGGCGGGTGTGGACGGGATGGTGTTCGTGGCGGCCGGGTCGGTGGACTACCGCGGTTTCCCGGGTATGGGTGCGCTGCGGGTGTTGTTGAGCACGCAGCTCGCCGCGGGGATCGCCTGGTTGTGGGGGTATTTCCCCGGGCACCGTCTGGGGTTCGGCGGCCGGCAGCCGGCGCGGCTGATCCGGGACTGGGCGAGGATCGCGCGCACGGGCCGGTTCGAGCCGGCCGGCGCGGATCTGGTGTACGGGGATGTGTTGGGGTCGGTGCGGCTGCCGGTGCTGGCTGTCTCGGTCGCCGGAGATGCTCTGGCGCCGCCGTCGGCGGTGGACCGGCTGTGTGCGGTGCTGCCTGGGTGCAGGGTGGAGCGGTGGCATTACCGGCCGGGAGCGGGGGGCGGTGTCGGTCATGTGCGGTGGGTGCGTGAGGCAGGCCCGATCGCGGCCCGGATCCGGACGTGGGCCGACAACCTGTAACCCGGCACCGGGCCCCGCTCCGGGCTCCGGGCCCCGGGCCGGCTCCGGGCTTCGGGCCCGGCAC
>NZ_JBSGZP010000836.1:0-2743 GCF_053611065.1 Streptomyces sp. NPDC054840 | reverse complement strand
CCGCGGCGCGCACCCTGTTGACCCCGGCCAACCGCGAACTCGCCCGCACCACCGAGGTCTTCCTGGACTGCGCGGGCCAGGCGGGGCGCGCGGCGGCCGCCTTGGGCATCCACCGCCAGACCCTCTACTACCGCCTGGCCCGGGTGGAGCAGCTGACCGGCCTCGACCTGGACGAGGGCGAGGACCGTCTGCTGCTCCACATGGCCCTCAAGGCCGCCCGCCTGGCGTAGGGCGCCTCATCCGGCTGCCGCCGGGCCACCGTCCGGCGATCGACGTTCGGCGGGACGCCCCGCCAAGGGCTGTTCCGTCATCCCCGGTGGATCGGAGCACGGCGTCGGATGCGGTGCATCGCAAGGCGGAGGCGCGTCTGCACACCGGTCGTACCCGGGCGCTCCGACAACGCGGCGAGGTGCCGTAGCCGTCGTCGTGCGCCCGCCGGGGATCACGGGCCGGCCCTTAGGAGGTGTGCTGCCGATCGGTCCGGCCCATGGCCTCGGCGGCCCGCCGCATGCCCTCGGTGAACTCCTCCGCGGTCGCGGCCGACTCCGGGTCGAAGAGCCACTGGATCATCAGGCCGTTCAGGAGCGCCTGGTAGAAGCCGCCCAGCGTGCGTACGTCCCGCTCGTCGAGCTGGTCCTCCGGGGTCCCGGTGAACATGGAGATCAGCCCCCGGCGTGCCTCGGCCTGCGAGGCCGCGAGCATGGACCTCAACTGCGGCCGCTGGCCCCGGTCGAGCGCCACCTCCAGGCCGGCCGCCCAGACCGGGCCCGACTTCTCGTGCTGCGCCAGCACGCCTTCCCACAGCGCGCGGAAGCGCTCCAGCGATCCGCCCTCGCCGTCGAGTCCGCCCTGGAAGACCGCGCCCCACTCCTCCATCAGGCCGATGAAGGCCTGGGTGAGGAGGGCGTCCTTCGAGCCGTAGTGGTAGCCGATGGAGGCCAGGTTGGTCCCCGAGGCACTGACGATGTCGCGCGCGGTGGTGCGCACGAACCCCTTCTCGACCAGGCACTTCTTGGCGCCTTCGAGCAGATCTTCGCGATGTCCCATGACCCCACGGTAGCAAGACAACCGTCCCAGACAACAGTCCTATACGTTCGTCATAGACAAATGTTTAACACGTATGTACATTCCTGCTCATGACAAACCCCGTCGCCACAACGCGACTTGCCGGCCGCCGCGAATGGACCGCCTTCACCGTCCTCCTGCTGCCGCTGCTCCTGGTCTCGATGGACGTCTCCGTCCTCTACTTCGCCATCCCCGCCATCACCGACCAGCTGGACCCCAGCTCCACCCAGCAGCTCTGGATCTTCGACAGCTACGCCTTCGCCCTCTCCGGCCTGCTGATCACCATGGGCTCGCTGGGCGACCGGATCGGCCGCCGCAAGCTGCTGCTGATCGGCGCGACCGCCTTCGGCCTCGCCTCGATCGTCGCCGCCTGCGCCACCAGCGCCGAGATGCTCATCGCGGCCCGCGTGCTGCTCGGCCTCGGCGGTGCCACCCTGATGCCCTCCACGCTGGCCCTGGTCCGCAACCTCTTCCAGGACGCCAAGCAGCGCGGGCAGGCCATCGCCCTCTGGTCCGGGGCCATGACCGGTGGGATCGCCCTCGGATCGGTGCTCAGCGGGGTTATGCTGAACCACTTCTACTGGGGCTCCGTCTTCCTCATCAACGTGCCCGCGATGCTGCTCCTGCTGCTCCTGGTGCCCGTGCTGGTGCCGGAGTTCAAGGACCCCGCCCCCGGCCGCTTCGACCTGCTGGGTGTCCCGCTCTCCATGGCCGCCGTACTGCCGGTCGTCTACGGCCTCAAGGAGATCGCCGCCGAGGGCTTCGAACCCCTCTACGCGGGCTGCCTCGCCGTCGGACTGGCCCTCGGGTACGTCTTCGTCCGCCGCCGGCGTGCCGAAGACGACGCCATGGTGAGCCGGGCCCTGTTCGCGGGCCGCGGCTTCGGCGCGGGCATCGGCCTCAACACCATCGCCGCCTTCGCCATGATGGGCTCGGCCTACTTCACCACCCAGTACCTCCAGTCGGTGCTCGGCATGAGCCCTCTGGAAGCAGCCCTGTGGAGCCTCGCCCCCTCGGTCGTCATCGGCGCCGCGGCGCCGGTCGGCGCGGCCCTGGCCCGGAGGACCGACCGGGCCCACGTCATCGCCGGCGGGTTCGTCCTCGCCGCGGCCGGGTTCGCCCTGATGGCCCTGGTGGACACCGACTCGCTGTGGCTGATCCTCACCGGCGCCGGGATCCTGGCCTCGGGCATCGTCACCGTGATGTCCCTCGTCTCCGACATGGCCCTGGCCTCGGCACCCGCCGAGAAGGCCGGTTCCGCCGCCTCCCTGCTGGAGACGGGTCAGGAGTTCGGCGGGGCGCTCGGGATGGCCCTGCTGGGCAGCCTGAGCACCGCCGTCTACCGCAACGACCTGGCGGACTCCGAGCCCGGGGTGCGGGAGACCCTGGGCGGGGCCGTCGCCACCGCCCACCACATCGGCGGGCCGGCCGGGGAGCACGTGCTGACCCTGGCCCGGGAGGCCTTCGTCCACGGAATGCAGTACGCGGCCTGGGGCGGTACGGCGCTGCTGCTCGCGGCGGCCGTGCTCGCCGCGACTCTGATGCGCGGGATCGAAGCGCCCGCCCCGCCCGCGGCGGAGCCCGCGGCCGGTGCCGGAGACCGCCGCCACGAGGCGTCGTACAACTGAACCGCTCACCACTGCACGCGGCCGGCGGAACGCGGAAGGGCCCGGGGTCT
>NZ_JBSGZP010000835.1:0-2743 GCF_053611065.1 Streptomyces sp. NPDC054840 | reverse complement strand
GAAGACGGGAGTCCGGAAAGTGGTTGCCAAGAAGAGCACGGGTACGGCGAGGAAGACGGCCGAGGCCGCCACCAGCGGGCTTCCCAAGGTGCGGGCCACGGCGGCCCTGGCCCCCGGCGAGCTCGCCGTACGGCCCGGGGAGGACCCATGGACCACCCAGGAGGTCGAGGACGCCCGTGAGGAGCTCCTGTCGGAGGTGCTGCGCCTGCGGGCCGAGCTCGACGCCTCCGAAGCGGCGATCACCGGCCTGATGCGGGACTCCGGGGACGGTGCGGGCGACGACCAGGCCGATACGGGCACCAAGAACATCACCCGCGAGTCCGAGCTGGCGCTCGCGGCGAACGCCACCTCGATGCTGGAGCAGACCGAGCGGGCCCTGGAACGGCTGGAGGCGGGCACGTACGGGCTCTGCGAGAACTGCGGGCAGCCCATCGGCAAGGCCAGGATGCAGGCCTTCCCGCGGGCCACCCTGTGCGTCGACTGCAAGCAGAAGCAGGAACGGCGGCACTGAGGACTGTCCCGACGGCTTGTACCGGGCCCGGACGGTCCGGCACGGCCGGGGGAGGTGGGGCAGGCGGTGCGCGGGGGCCCTGACGTACTCTCGTGTCCGTCAGGGTCCAGGAGGAACCTGGTCCGAGCTAGTTCGAGGGACTCACGTGGCAGAGGCGGAGCGCATCATCGGTACGCCGGAGGTCGGGGACGACACCCAGCCGGAGTCCGCCGGGCCCAAGGGGCGCCGTCGGATCACGGCCCTGCTCGTCGTGGCGGTGCTCGCCTACCTGCTCGACCTCGGCAGCAAGATGCTGGTCGTGGCGAAGCTGGAGCACCAGCCGCCGATCGAGATCATCGGTGACCTGCTGAAGTTCGAGGCGGTACGCAACCCGGGCGCCGCCTTCGGCTTCGGCGAGGCCTTCACCATCATCTTCACCTGCATCGCGGCCTCGGTCATCGTGGTGATCGTGCGGCTGGCCCGCAAGCTCTACAGCCTGCCGTGGGCGATCGCCCTGGGCCTGCTGCTGGGCGGCGCGCTGGGCAACCTGACCGACCGGATCTTCCGTTCGCCGGGTGTGTTCCGGGGTGCGGTCGTCGACTTCATCGCGCCCGCCCATTTCGCCGTCTTCAACCTCGCGGACTCGGCGATCGTGTGCGGCGGCATCCTGATCGTCCTGCTGTCCTTCAAGGGCCTGGACCCGGACGGGACCGTCCACAAGGACTGATCGCGGGAAGGTCCGACCGCCCCGTCCTGCATACTCGACGGGTGAGTACGATTCCCGAGATCCGCACCCTGCCCGTTCCCGATGGCCTGGAGGGCGAGCGCGTCGACGCCGCCCTCGCCCGTATGTTCGGTTTCTCCCGGACGAAGGCGGCCGATCTCGCGGCCGCGGGAAAGGTGTCGGTCGACGGCAGTGTCGTCGGGAAGTCCGAGCGTGTACACGGTGGCGCCTGGCTCGAAGTCGAGATGCCCGAGCCGGCCCGGCCGGTCGAGCTCGTCGCCGAGCCCGTTCCCGGCATGGAGATCATCCATGATGACGACGACATCGTCGTCATCATGAAGCCGGTCGGCGTCGCCGCCCACCCGAGCCCCGGCTGGACCGGCACCACCGTCATCGGTGGCCTCGCCGCGGCCGGCTACCGCATCTCCACCTCCGGCGCGTCCGAGCGCCAGGGCATCGTGCACCGCCTCGATGTCGGCACGTCCGGCCTGATGGCCGTCGCGAAGTCGGAGCGCGCGTACACCTCGCTGAAGAACCAGTTCCGCGAGCGGATCGTGGACAAGCGCTACCACGCGCTGGTGCAGGGCCACCCGGACCCGATGAGCGGCACGATCGACGCGCCGATCGGCCGCCACCCCAGCGCGGACTACAAGTGGGCCGTGATCCAGGACGGCAAGGCGTCCGTCACCCACTACGACCTGATCGAGGCCTTCCGCGCCGCCTCGCTGCTGGACATCAAGCTGGAGACCGGGCGCACGCACCAGATCCGCGTGCACATGTCCGCGCACCGGCACCCCTGTGTCGGTGACCTGACCTACGGCGCCGACCCGACCGTCGCCAAGCGGCTCGGCCTCACCCGGCAGTGGCTGCACGCGGTGCGCCTCGGCTTCGAGCACCCGTCGGACGGGCAGTGGGTCGAGTTCGAGAGCACCTACCCGGCGGACCTGCAGCACGCGCTGGACGTGATCCGGGCGGAGAGCGAGTGACCTCGCCGGTCGAGGTGCGGGTCGCCGTCTCGGAGGAGGACCTGAAGTCCTGCTTCGCGGTGCGGTCCGAGGTCTTCGTGGTCGAACAGTCGGTGCCGGAGTCGATCGAGTACGACGCGTACGACGCGGACGCGGTGCACGTCCTGGCCGTGGGCGCGGACGGCGTGCCGCTGGGCACGGGCCGGCTGCTGTACGGGCCGGCGTCCCTCGGCAAGACGGGCGACCTGACGGTCGGCTCGCTGGGCCGGCTGGCCGTCACCAGGTCCGCGCGCGGGCTGGGCGTGGGTGTGGCGCTGGTCCGGGCGATCGAGGCCGAGGCGTCCCGGCTCGGGCTGACCGCCGTCGACCTCGGTGCGCAGACGCATGCGCTGGGCTTCTACGAGCGCCTCGGTTACGTGGCCTACGGCCCGGAGTTCCAGGACGCGGGCATCCCGCACCGCGCGATGCGGCGTCCGTTGCCGTAGCGGGGGCCATTGCGCGCCGCCACTGCTGGGGCTCCGCCCCAGACCCCGCGCCTCGAACGCCGGCGAGGTTGGATGTGGC
>NZ_JBSGZP010000834.1:0-2754 GCF_053611065.1 Streptomyces sp. NPDC054840 | reverse complement strand
GGCGGCCCGCTGCGGCCCCTGCGCTACGAGTTCCTCCGGGCCTTCGGGACCGCCACCCCCGTACTCACCGCCGCCCTCGTCGTCGTCGCCTCCGTCCTCACCACCCTGGTTCTGGCCCGGGCCGGGCAGACCACGCAGAACCGACTGCTCGCCGCCTGGCCCGAACTGCTGCCGCTGCCGCCCGCCGCCCTGGGCGCGGGACTGCTCGGCGCGCTGGCCTTCGGTGAGGAGTACCGATACCCCGCACTCGCCGCCGACCGGGGCACCGTGCCCCGCCGGATGGGACTCCTCGCCGCCAAGCTGGGCATCTGCGCCGCCCTCGCCCTGCTGCTGGGCGCCCTGACGGTGGCCGCCGACGCCGCGGCCCTCGCGCTCGTCTTCGACAGCGGCCCGCTGCGCCTGCCGGTGGAGTGGCTCTCCCCGGCCGTGAGTTGGACCGGGCTGCTCATCGGCTGCGCCTGGGCCGGCGTACTGGCCTCCGGCGTCTTCCGGTCCGCCACCGCGGGGCTGGCCGCGGTGCTCGCCGTACCGGTGATGGTGGTTCCGCTGGTGCGCAAGGCGCTGGAGGGAACCTCCGCGTACCCGTCGACCGGGCTCGCGGCCCGCCTGCGCGGCCTGACCTGGGGGCAGTGGCCGCCGGAGGTCGACCGCCTGCTGGTGGGGGCCCTGCGGGTGATGGCCCAACCCGTCGGGACCGCGCTGGTGTTGTCGCTGATGGTCCTGTTGTGCGCCTATGGGTTCACCGGACTGCGCAGCCGGGTCCGTTGGTGATCGTTCCGGTTCAGGAGAAGTCGCGGAGGGGACTATTGCGGTCCGTGTCACGTCAAGCGGACCGCAACTCCCCGAAAAAGCCCCGATTCTTTCCGATAAGTCGTCAATTGCGTACGTGGCACCGATCACCCTTTCGTGTGCTTTTCACCAAAGACCTCAAGGGTCGTGGGGGCACGGCCGACAAAGGATTCGTGAGTACCCTTGCGCACACCATGATGACCGCCGCCCGCCACGCCGACTCCGGCCTCGCCGGCCCGGGCGAGCTCAACCGCTACCCCTACGCGGAGACCCCCGGGTCCGACCGCGTCGGAGCTCCCCACTGGGACGGCGCCGACGTCGAGTTGAGCCGCGTGGGCCGCCGGGCGGCAGGCAGCCGCGGCCGCGGACTGCACGGCCAACTCGTCCAGCAGCTCGGCCAGATGATCGTCTCCGGTGACCTCGGTGCGGACCGCCCGCTCGTCCCTGAGGAGATCGGCCAGCGTTTCGAGGTCTCCCGCACGGTGGTCCGCGAATCGCTGCGGGTCCTGGAGGCCAAGGGCCTCGTCAGCGCCCGCCCCAACGTCGGCACCCGCGTCCGTCCCGTCGCCGACTGGAACCTGCTCGATCCCGACATCATCGAATGGCGCGCGTTCGGCCCGCAGCGCGACGACCAGCGCCGCGAGCTCGGTGAGCTCCGCTGGACGATCGAACCGCTCGCCGCCCGCCTCGCCGCCGGACACGGCCGCCCGGACATCCAGCAGCGCCTCGCGGACATGGTCGAGATCATGGGCCACGCCCTCGGCCAGGGCGACGCGATCACCTTCGCGCGCGCCGACAACGAATTCCACGCGCTCCTCATCCAGGTCGCCGGGAACCGCATGCTGGAGCACCTCTCCGGCATCGTCTCCGCCGCCCTCCAGATCTCCGGCAGCCCGATCACCGCCTGCGACCGCCCGAGCGAGACCTGCGTCGCTCACCACGCCCGGATGGTCGAGGCCCTCGCCGCGGGTGACGCGATGGGCGCCGAGAACGCCATGCGTCAGCTGCTGACGGTTCACCCGGAGGTCGAGCGCGTGGTCCCCGCCCCGCGCGAGCACTGAGGGCGGACGCGCGGGGGCGCGGGGGTGCAGAAATATGTCGCCGGGCCCGATCGGGTCCGGCGACACCGGCGTGAGGCCCCGTTTCGGGGCGGTTCGGCGCCCGCGACACCCGGGTTCGACCACGGGAGCGGCACTCCTGCGTACGGGGTGTGACTCGGGCCACGAAGATTGGGCGTAACGCTCTGCGAGGTCACGCGATGACGTAAGAGGTGATGGCCGACGGAGGGAAGACAGCAGCCCTTGGGGGTGCTGTACAGCTCCCCGGCCCCAGCCCGCGCCGCCGGCCCATCCCCGGTCGGTGGTCGTCGGCTCCGGTCCAGCACCACCAGGCCCGGGGCCGGAAGCCGTTCCCATCGTTCCGAGAGGTTGTTCGTGTCGGCCAGCACATCCCGTACGCTCCCGCCGGAGATCGCCGATTCCGAGTCCGTGATGGCGCTCATCGAGCGGGGCAAGGCCGAGGGGCAGATCGCCGGCGATGACGTGCGTCGGGCCTTCGAGGCTGACCAGATTCCTGCGACCCAGTGGAAGAATGTTCTGCGCAGCCTCAACCAGATCCTCGAGGAAGAGGGTGTGACGCTGATGGTCAGTGCCGCGGAGTCGCCCAAGCGCGCCACCCGCAAGAGCGTCGCAGCCAAGAGCCCGGCCAAGCGGGCGGCCACCGAGACCGTCAAGAAGACGGCGGCCAGGACGACGGCAGCGCAGCCCGCGGCGGCTGCGGCCCCGGCAGCCGGGGCGGCGGATCCGGAGGTCGTGGACGCGCTCGCGGGAGAGCCCGGAACGGAGCCCGCCGCCAAGAAGACTGCGGCGAAGAAGACGGCGGCCAAGAAGGCCGCGCCCGCCAAGAAGACCGCTGCCAAGAAGACGGCTGCGAAGAAGACCGCCTCCAAGAAGGACGCGGACGAGG
>NZ_JBSGZP010000833.1:0-2764 GCF_053611065.1 Streptomyces sp. NPDC054840 | reverse complement strand
CCTTTATGTCGGTCGCCTAGGATCTTCCGGGTGAACAGCAGCAACCTCCCCACGGTTTCCGTCGTGGTCATCGCGTACAACGACGCCGGGCTCGTGGGCGAGGCCGTTTCCTCGGCCCTCGCCCAGGGCCCGGTGGTCGCCGAGGTCATCGCGGTGAACGACGCCTCGTCCGACGGCACCGCTCGGGTGCTGGACGAACTGGCCGCCGTCCACCCCCGCCTCAAGGTCGTGCACCGGACGGAGAACAGCGGGGGGTGCGGCACCCCGCGCAATGACGGGATCGCGGCTGCTTCCGGCCGGTACGTCCTCTTCCTCGACAGCGACGACATCCTGCCGCCGGGGGCCGCCGACGCCTTGCTGCGCACCGCCGAGGAGCACGGCGCCCCGGTCACCGTCGGCGCGGCGGTACGGCGCGAACTGCCCCTGCACCACGACGTCCCGTGGATGCCCGGACTGCTCACACCGGGCGAGGTGATCGAGCGGCCGGTGGACCGGCCCGAGCTCGTCCGCGACACCCTCTGCGTCAACAAGCTGTACGCGCGCTCCTTCCTCCAGGAGCACGGCCTGCGTTTCCCCGACGGCCGGTTCATCTACGAGGACTTCGTCTTCACCGCCCGCGTGCTCGCCGCGGCCCCCCGCATCGCCGTCACCGGCGACCTCGTCTACGTGTGGCACGTGCGCCGCAGCGCGGCCCAGGTGTCGATCTCCCTGGACCGCAAGGACGTCGGGAACTGGCGCTCCCGCATCGAGGCCCACCGCACGGCCGCCGGGATCCTCACCGAGGCCTCCCCGGTGCTGGGCAGCGCCTGCCGGGTGAAGTTCCTGGAGTACGACCTGCGCATGTACCTGCGCGAGCTGGGCCGCGACCCCGAGTACCAGGCCGCCTGGTGGACCCTCACCCGCGCGTACGTCGACACCTTCCCCGAGGCCGACATCGAGTCCGCCGCGGCCCACGCCCGCTGGATCGTTTCGGTGCTGCGTGCCACGGCGACCCCGCCCGCCGATGTCGAACGGCTCACCCGGCTGGCCGCCGAACCGCCGCGGCTGCTGCCTCCGTACGCGACCGGCCCCGACGGAGCTCCGGTGTGGAGCGAGCAGCTTCCGGTCGAGCTGGCCGGCCTGGCCGGGCTGCCGGTCGGCGAACTCCCCGTCACCGTCGACGCGGAACCGGCCGGCCGCGCCGCCGTCCGGATCCACCTGCACGACCTGTACGGGCGCCTCGCCGAGGCCGGGCCCGTCACCGCGCAGCTGAGCTTCGTACCCCGTGCGGGCGGCGCGGCGGTCCTCGCGCAGCCGGTCGAGTTGCACCCCGACGGCGGCGGTGGCTGGACCGCCGTACTGCCGTTCCGTCTCGCCGACCTCGCCGTCACGGGCCGCCGCCAGGGCCTGCGCAGGATGCAGGCGTGGAATGTCGGGGTGGGCGTGCGGTGTGCCGACGGGAGCTCGGTGTTCACCTCCCTGCGCCCCCGGGGCCGACTGCTTCGCCGTCGGGCCCTGCCCAGCAGCCGGTACGGTGTTCTGCTGGCGCAGCCCTACCGTACGGGGGCCGGTGCCCTCGCGCTGCGCCTCGCGCCCGGCGCCGAGGGCGCGCTGTACCTCGTACGCAACCGCCTCGACCGGGCCCGGGCGGCCCGCGGGGCGGACTGAGGCCCCGTGGGCGGGCCTCGGGCCGGAAACCTTTCACCCGCCGCGCTCTTCATCCCGAAGTCGGACAGGACCAAGGAGACAACATGACGTTTCTGATCACCGGTGGCGCCGGATACATCGGCGCGCACGTCGTCCGCGCGATGCGGCTCGCGGGGGAGGAGGTCGTCGTCTTCGACGACCTCTCCACGGGCGACGAGAACCGCGTACCGGAAGGCGTCCCGCTGGTGGTCGGCTCCGTCCTGGACCGGCTGGCCCTGGAAGAGGTCATCCGCAAGCACAAGATCACCGGCGTGGTGCACCTCGCGGGCAAGAAGCAGGTCGGCGAGTCCGTCGAGAAGCCGATGTACTACTACCACGAGAACGTCCAGGGCCTTGCCGTCCTGCTCCAGGCCGTGGCCGACGCCGGCATCCGAAACTTCCTCTTCTCCTCCTCCGCCTCCGTCTACGGCATGCCCGACGTGGACCTGGTCACCGAGGACACCCCCTGCAAGCCGCTGAGCCCCTACGGCGAGACCAAGCTGGCCGGGGAGTGGCTGGTGCGCGCCGCGGGCCGGGCGCACGGCATCTCCACCGCCTGCCTGCGCTACTTCAACGTGGCGGGCGCCGCGGTTCCCGAGCTCGCCGACACCGGCGTCTTCAACCTGGTCCCGATGGTCTTCGAGCGCTACGACGCCGGCCAGGGCGCCAAGATCTTCGGTGACGACTACCCGACCCCGGACGGCACCTGCATCCGCGACTACATCCACGTGGAGGACCTGGCGGAGGCCCACGTCGCGGCGGCCCGCAAGCTCGCCGAGTGGGCCGCGGCCGGCGACCACAAGGACCTCACCGTGAACATCGGGCGCGGCGAAGGCGTCTCCGTCGCCGAGATGGTCGAGATCCTGAACAAGAACACCGGGCACGACATCGCCCCCGTGATCAGCCCCCGCCGCCCCGGCGACCCGGCGAAGGTCGTGGCCTCCGCCGAGAGGATCACCAGCGAACTGGGCTGGAAGGCCCGGCACGACGTCCGTGAGATGGTCACCTCCGCCTGGGCGGGCTGGGAGGCCAACAAGGTGGCCCGCAAGGACGCCCACAGGGACGTCCACAAGGCCTGACACCGGGGCCGGAAGAAGCC
>NZ_JBSGZP010000832.1:0-2773 GCF_053611065.1 Streptomyces sp. NPDC054840 | reverse complement strand
CTCTCACTCACCCGACCACAGCCTCTCCCGGACCTCCTCGGCCGTGGTCGGCCGCAGCTCGCCGTCCAGCAGGAGCCATCGCGTGATGCCGATCGACTCCAGGAACGGCACGTCGTGGCTCGCCACCACGAGTGCGCCCTCGTACGACTCCAGCGCGTCGGTCAGCTGCCGCACGCTCGCCAGGTCCAGGTTGTTCGTCGGCTCGTCCAGCATGAGCAGCTGCGGCGCCGGCTCCGCCAGCAGCAGGGCCGCCAGTGCCGCCCGGAAGCGTTCGCCGCCCGACAGCGTGCCGGCCGGACGGTCCGCCCGGGCACCGCGGAAGAGGAAGTGCGCGAGCCGGGCCCGGATCAGGTTGTTGGTGGCCTGCGGTGCGAACCGCGCCACGTTCTCCACCACCGAACGGCTCTCGTCCAGTACGTCGAGCCGCTGCGGAAGGAACCGCGTCGTCACATGCGCCACCACCGCCCCGGACACCGGCGCCAGCCGGCCCGCGATCGTGCGCAGCAGGGTGGTCTTGCCAGAGCCGTTGCGGCCCACCAGGGCGATCCGCTCCGGGCCCCGCAATTCCCACTCGCCCGGTACGGCGGCCCCGTGGGCGAGCCGCAGATCGCTCAGCGTCAGGACCTGCCGTCCCGGCGGGACCTGGGTGGCGGGCAGCTGGATCCGGATCTCGTCGTCGTCACGCACCGCCTCCACCGCCTGGTCCAGACGTTCCCTCGCCTGCGCCAGCTTCTCGGTGTGCATGATCCGGTGCTTGCCCGCCGACTCCTGGGCCGCGCGCTTGCGCGCACCCATCACGATCTTCGGCTCGCGCTTGTTCTCGAACATCTTCTGCCCGTACCGCTTGCGCCGAGCCAATTTGACCCGCGCGTCGGCCAGTTCGCGCTTCTGCCGCTGTACGTCGGCCTCCGCGACCCGGACCATCCGCTCGGCGGACTCCTGCTCGACGGCGAGCATCTCCTCGTAGTCCGTGAAGTTGCCCCCGTACCAGCGCACTTCGCCGTCACGCAGATCGGCGATCTGGTCGACCCGCTCCAGCAGTTCCCGGTCGTGGCTGACCAGGAGCATCACCCCGGACCAGGACTCGACCGCCGCGTACAGCCGGCTGCGGGCCCGCAGGTCGAGGTTGTTGGTGGGCTCGTCCAGCAGGAGGACGTCGGGGCGGGCGAGCAGCAGGGCGGCCAGCCGCAGCAGTACGGACTCGCCGCCCGAGAGCTCGCCGATGGTGCGGTCCAGGCCGATCCGGGCGAGACCGAGCTGGTCGAGCGTGGCCAGGGCCCGCTCCTCCACGTCCCAGTCGTCGCCGACGGCGGTGAAGTTCGCCTCGGTGGCCTCGCCCGCCTCGATGGCGTGGAGCGCGGCGCGGGTGGTGTGGATGCCCAGCGCCTCGTCCACGCGCAGCGCGGTGTCGAGGGTGATGTTCTGCGGCAGGTGACCGACCGAGCCGGCGACGGAGGACTGGCCCTCGGTCGGGGCCAGTTCGCCGGCGATCAGCTTCAGCAGGGTCGACTTCCCACAGCCGTTGAGCCCGATCAGGCCGGTGCGGCCGGGGCCCACGGTGAGTTGGAACCCGTCGAAGACGGGAGTGCCGTCGGGCCAGTCGAAGGACAGGTCGGAGCAGGTGATGAAAGCAGGGGCGTGACTCATGGAGGCCTCCAGGTTGCTTGAGTGGTGCGTGCAACGCGGGGAGACAGCCGACGGCTCAGCCGCAGGGCGGGGTGGTCGGTGTCTCGAACCTCAGACGAGCAATGTCCTGCTCCGTTTCGACGGGGATGGGCCGTCTTCGAAGCTACGGGCGGCCGTGGACGCCCGCAATCGAATAACTCAGCAGGTGTCTCGCATCAGCTCGGCCAGGCTGTGGTCCATGTCCAGGTAGAGGTGTTCGAGGCCGGGCGGCACCACGGTCGCCGCCCGCTCCAGGAAGCGGTGCAGCTCGGCCGTCAGCATCAGCACGATCGCGACGCCCTCCGCCGCGTGGAACTCGATGGTGGTCCGGTCGCCGTCGTACGGGCGTACGCGTACGTCGCCACAGCCCGACGGGCGGTCCAGCCCGGACTCCAGCAGCTCGCGCGAGAAGGTCCATGAGACCTCGACGCCTTCCAGCGTCGCGGGGGCTGGGAAGGCCATGCGCACGGCGAACGGATCCGCGCGGTCGTAGCAGAGGGTGACGGGCACGGTCTCGACCTTCGGCGCGGTGGCGACCAGACGGGCCTGTGCGGCCTGCTCGATGACAGTGATCAAGGCTCACTCCCTTGCGGCGGATCTGCTGCCGGACTGTGGGTGGGGCCCGGCAACCCGATAGACGCCGGAATCGGCAAATCCGTGCATGGGCCGTTGAGTGAGCTGTGTCACCGATTGGCTTGAAGCAATCCGTGTGATCGCACAGAGTGACCGGGTGGGGTGTGTGCCCGAAGGCGGCCCCGCCCCGGACAGGGTCCGGGGTGCCTCGGAGAAGGGCTGGTTACCGATCACTCCACAGGCGTAAACGTTCGCATCATGGCTGCGCAGAGGGCAGCGGAGCCGGTCATCCGACGGGCGGGGAGAGGCCGATGCCGCCCCGGGCCGAGGCGATCGGCCCTGGGCAGAGTGTGTCGCGCAGCGCAAAGGGCGGCCGCGCTCACCCCGGCCGCGAGCGCGAGGGCTCGGCTCCCGCGAGATTGCCGCCGCCGGTGTACCGGAAGGGGCTGCCGCTGCTCTCGTCGGCCGGTGCCGGCCTCCCGCCTGACGCTCCTTAACTCGCCCCATCCACCCCCTCCCCTGCGCCGAACCGACC
>NZ_JBSGZP010000831.1:0-2782 GCF_053611065.1 Streptomyces sp. NPDC054840 | reverse complement strand
CGGCGCCGCCCGGCGGGATGCTCGCTCACCGGAACCGCGGGCACGGGAGGGAGCGCGGGCATGGCGGTGCCCTGCGGGGGCACGGGCCGCCCGGGGCCGTCCTGCCCGCCGGGACCTTCGGCCCCGCCGCTGGCGTCACCGGCCCGGCCGCGCCTGCGTCCGGTGCCGAGCCCTGCCGGGTTCACCGGGGACTGTGCGAGTTCGGGGCCCGTCTCCGGAGCGTCTCCCTCCTCGCCCGCGCGCCGCCGCCCGGAAGGCAGCGCCAGCGCGCCACCACCCTGGCCGGCCGGTGCTGCCTGTGCTGCCTGTGCGGTTCGTGCCGTTTCGGGGCCGGTGGTCTCGTCGTCCAGGAAGGCGTCCACCCCGCGCCGGGCACGCCGGCCGCCGGAGATTTTGCCGGGAGCCGCGCCCCCGGCCGTCCCCGCCCCGTCCGTGGTCGGACCGGCCGGGGCCTCCTCCGCCGGTTCCGGCAGGGTCACCGTTCCGGCACCCGACCCGATCGGAAGCTCCAGTACGTACGCCCCGCCGGGCGCGCCCGGGACCTCCACCGTCTGCAGTACGCCGCCGTGCGCGGCCACGATCCCCCGCACGATCGGCTCGTGGACCGGGTTCCCGCCCTCGTACGGCCCGCGCACCTCGATCCGTACGACATCGCCGCGCTGCGCGGCGGCCACCACGATCGTCGAGTCGCTGTAGCCGCTGCCCTGGCGGGTCTTGCCGGTGGCGTCCACCCCGGCCACGTCGGCGACCAGGTGGGCGAGCGCGGTCGCGATCCGGTCGGCGTCCACCTCGGCCTCGATGGTCGGCGCGTGGACGGCGAACTGCGCGCGTCCCGGACCGATCAGCTCGACGGCCCCGTCGACGCCCGCCGCGACGACGGTGTTGATCAGGACATTCTTCTTCGTGAGCCGGTCCCTGCCGGAGTCCAGGCGCTGGTAGCCGAGGACGTTGTCCACCAGCGTGGTCATCCGTGAGTACCCGGCGGCCAGATGGTGCAGCAGCTGGTTGGCCTCGGGCCACAGCTGTCCGGCGTCGTCGGCGGCAAGCGTCGCCAGCTCACCGCGCAGCTCGTCCAGCGGGCCGCGCAGCGATTCGCCGAGGACGGCCATCAGCTGGGCGTGCCGCGCGGCGAGTGCGTCGTACGGCCGCCGGTCGGTGAAGGTCATGACGGCGCCGACGAGCTGCTCCCCGTCCCGTACGGGCGAGGTGGTCAGGTCGACGGCGACCGGCTGTCCGGACTTGTTCCACAGCACCTGCCCGCGGACGCGGTGCTTGCGGCCGCTGCGCAGGGTGTCGGCGAGCGGTGACTCCTCGAACGGGAAGGGGGAGCCGTCGGCGCGGGAGTGCTGCACGAGGCCGTGCAGTTCGCGGTTGCCGAGGTCGGTCGCGCGGTACCCGAGGATCTGGGCGGCGGCAGGGTTGACCAGCACCACCCGTCCGTCGGTGTCGGTGCCGACGACGCCCTCGGCGGCGGCGCGCAGGATCATCTCGGTCTGCCGCTGCGAGCGAGCCAGCTCCGCCTCGGTGTCCACGGTCTGCGAGAGGTCGCGGACCACGAGCATCAGAAGCTCGTCACCCGTGTACGAGGGTTGCGGCTCACGGTAGGCGTCGCGTCCGTCGAGATGCGCGCTGGTGACCTCGACGGGGAACTCGGAGCCGTCGGTACGGCGCGCGATCATCCGTTTGGGTTTGGCGCGGCCGCCGTCGTCCTCACCGGGCCGGCGCATGGAGCCGGGGATCAGCTTGGAGTCGAACTCGGGCAGGAGGTCGAGCACGCCCCGGCCGACGAGCCCGGTGCCGGGGCTCTCCATGACCTCGAGCGCGATCGAATTGGCGTTGACGACCGTGCCGTTGGCGTTGACGAGCAACAGCGCGTCCGGAAGAGCGTCGAGTATTGCTGCGAGGCGAGCAGCGCCTCGGGATGGCCTGCTGCTCACGACGAGCTTCCTCCCTGACCAACAACTACCGGCAAGTCACGGGAGGAGTCTAAGGCCACAGGCCCGCGATGGGGTGGCCGATGTGTGGCGGATACCGCCCATCCCGCGCATCCTCCCAGGTCAGGAACGCCCACTCGGAAGCAGAGGTTCCAACTCGTCCCAACGGCGGATCTCGCATCCGTTGGTGCGACGGAACGTGGCGTCCACCCTGTGACCGTTCCAGGTTCCGGTGATCCGGGCGGTGGCGGGGCCGCCGTGCTGCATGGTGCAGATCTGCCGCTTGGAGACGGGGACGAAGGGGTCCTTCCCCTCCCTGGCGAACTGGTCCAGCCGGGCACAGGCCCCTTCCGCCTCCGGGTGGTCGCCCCCGACGGGGCCGCATTCGAGCCGGTACTCCCGGTCCAACCGGCGGTTTCCGGTGTCGGCCATGGCGATGGTGAGGCGGTCGGGTGTCGCCAGCAGCCGGCCCAGCGGGAGCGGCGGCAACGGGCCGGCCACCGCGGCGGCCAGGGCGGAGGTGACGGCGAAGGCGGCGAGACGCAGCATGGGGCACTCCAGGTCGTCCGTACGTCGTACGCCTGCCCAACGACGCGGGCGCGCCGACGTTGCGCGCCGCGGCTGCTTTAAGGCTTTGCTCTCCGCCCGTCTCGCCTAGTACCGTGGGAGCGGATTGGTGAGGGGCCCTGCGCCTGTGTCATCATCTGCACGCACCTTCGTACGCGGGGGTGTGCTGGAGGCGTCGCCTAGTCCGGTCTATGGCGCCGCACTGCTAATGCGGTTTGGGGCTTACACCCCATCGAGGGTTCAAATCCCTCCGCCTCCGCACCTCATCGAAGCCCCGGTCC
>NZ_JBSGZP010000830.1:0-2787 GCF_053611065.1 Streptomyces sp. NPDC054840 | reverse complement strand
CCGCCGGCCTCACGTCCGCGTCGGCGTGGCGGCTGTCGCTCGCCGAGGTGGGCATGATCCACGGGACGGTGCCGTTCGTGTGGATGACCATGATGCCGGGCGGCGGAGCCGGCGTCGTCCCCGCACGGGTGAGCCTGGTACCGCTGCGGGACCTGGTCACGATGGGGCCGCTCGGCATCGCCGGTAACCTGCTGGTCCTGGCGGCGCTGGGCTTCTTCGCCCCGATGCGGTTCGTGGCGCCGGCGTCCGTGCCGCGGGTCCTGGCGCTCGGCGCGGCCTGCTCGGTCCTGATCGAGACCGCACAGTACGTCCTGCGGCTGGACCGGGTGTCCTCCGTGGACGACGTACTGGTCAACGCCACCGGCGCCGTACTGGCCTCGCTGGCGTCGCGCCGCTGGTGGCGCACCGCGACGGGGGCGCCGTCCGACCTGCCTCGCCCCGCGCCGGCGCCCGCGGGGGCGGGCCGGGTCGGGTGAACGGGGGGCACACGTCGTTGCATACGCCGGCGATATGGTGCGCTGCCTAAGCTTCGGACATGCGCGTACTGATCGTCGAGGACGAGCCCTACCTGGCCGAAGCCGTCCGTGACGGTCTGCGGCTGGAGGCGATCGCCGCCGACATCGCCTGCGACGGCGCCTCCGCCCTCGAACTGCTCAGCGTCCACTCCTACGACCTCGCGGTCCTCGACCGCGACATCCCCGCCCCCTCGGGCGACGAGGTCGCGCGGCGCATCGTCGCCTCCGGCAGCGGCATCCCGATCCTCATGCTCACTGCCGCCGACCGGATCGACGACAAGGCTTCCGGTTTCGGGCTCGGTGCCGACGACTACCTCACCAAACCGTTCGAGCTGCGCGAGCTCGTCCTGCGGCTGAGGGCGCTCGACCGCCGACGCGGCTACGCCCGGCCCCCGGTCCGCGAGATCGCGGGACTGCGGCTCGACCCCTTCCGCCGGGAAGTCTTCCGCGACGGGCGCTACGTGGCGCTCACCCGCAAACAGTTCGCCGTGCTGGACGTCCTCGTCGCCGCCGAGGGCGGGGTCGTCAGTGCCGAAGAACTGCTGGAAAGGGCCTGGGACGAGAACGCCGACCCCCTCACCAACGCCGTGCGCATCACGGTCTCCGCACTGCGCAAACGCCTCGGCGAACCATGGCTCATCGCCACGGTGCCCGGCGTCGGCTACCGGATCGACACCGGTACGGACACCACCGCCCCCAGCGGTACGCATGGATAGACGCCCCGGGTTCAGCGCCCGGCTGAAGCTCACCCTCAGCTACGCCGGATTCCTCGCCGTCGCCGGCGCTCTCCTGCTGGCCGTGGTGTGGGTGTTCCTGCTGCGCTATGTACCCGACAACTCCCAGGGGCTGCTCGGGATCTCGCCCAACCGCTACCTCCTGGTGCACACCTTCGCCCCCGCCGCCGCCGTGGCGATGGCCTTCCTCCTCGTGTTCGGCCTCGTCGGGGGATGGATCCTGGCCGGCCGGATGCTCGCACCGCTCACCCAGATCCAGGACGCGGCGCGGACGGCCGGGAACGGGTCGCTGTCCCACCGGATCCGCATGAGGGGCCGTCAGGACGAATTCCGGGAGCTCTCCGACGCGTTCGATTCGATGCTCGAACGGCTGGAGTCCCACGTCGCCGAGCAGCAGCGCTTCGCCGCGAACGCGTCCCACGAGCTGCGCACCCCCCTGGCGATCTCACGGACGCTCCTCGACGTCGCCCGCAAGGACCCGACGCGCGACCGGGAAGAGCTCATCGAGCGCCTGTACGTGGTCAACACGCGGGCGATCGACCTCACCGAGGCCCTCCTGCTGCTCAGCCGCGGCGACCGGGGAAGTTTCACCCGCGAGAGCGTCGACCTCTCCCTCCTCGCCGAAGAGGCCGCCGAAACGCTGCTCCCCCTCGCCGAGGAGCGCCGGATCACGCTCGACGTCACCGGCGGGGCGGCCCGGACCGGCGGCTCGGCGGAACTCCTGCTGCGGATGGTGACGAACCTCGTCCAGAACGCCATCGTCCACAACCTCCCCGTGGGCGGCGCCGTGACGGTTCACACCGAGGCATACGGCGCCACCAGTGTGCTGCGGGTCGAGAACACGGGCCCGCCACTCCGCCCGGAACTCCTACCGACCCTGACCGAACCCTTCCAGCGGGGTGCGGAACGCGTACGCACCGACGAGCACGCCGGCGTCGGCCTCGGTCTGGCCATCGTGCACAGCGTCGTCCGCGCCCACGACGGGGCCCTCGACCTCGTCCCCTGCACCGCCGGCGGTCTCCTCGTCACGGTCCGGCTTCCCGGCACGCTCTGAGCGCTGTCCCGCCCTCCACGGCGGCTCACGGGCGGAGCTCGACGACCAGCAGGATCACGTCGGCTCCGGCCACTGCCATCACGGTCAGGAACGGCAGCCTTCCGGCCGGCCGGCGGGCCGCGAGGAGCAGCGCCGTCGTGGTCGCGGCGAGCAGCAACCAGCCGTACACCGTCACCCTCCCCGGTGGTCCCACGACCAGGATGGCGGTCGAACCGAGGACGAGCAGGCCGGCCAGCGCGGCCGAGACCCGTAGGCCGAGGCGCTGCGGCAGCCCCGCCACGCCGGTGGCCAGGTCGTCCTCGATGTCGGGCAGCACGTTGGCGAAGTGCGCGCCCGCGCCGAGGAGGGCGGCAGCGGCCGTGAGCCAGGGGGCCGGCCAGGGGGCCCCGGGCAGGCCCAGGGTGACGAAGGCGGGCAGCAGGCCGAAGGCCAGGGCGTACGGGAGCCAGGAGGCGGCCGTGCTCTTCAGCCTGAGGTTGTAGGC
>NZ_JBSGZP010000829.1:0-2805 GCF_053611065.1 Streptomyces sp. NPDC054840 | reverse complement strand
GTGCTGGACTGCCTTCGCCGACTGGATACCGGCGCCCTGGCGACCGCCGAACTGATGCAGCGCTTCTCCCTGGTCTCCTACGGCAACAGCGTGCTGCCGCTGGAGCCGCGGCGGGCACTGGAGGCCGGCCGGTTCCACCGGGTGCCGGTCATCCAGGGCACCAACCAGGACGAGATGCGCCTCTTCCTCGCGCAGACCCTGGCCGGGTATCCGATCCCCGACGGGGCCGCCTACCGGGACCGGCTGGAGCGGTCCTTCGACCCGCCGACCGCCCGCGTCGTGGCGGCCGCCTATCCGGTGTCCGCCTTCGCGACCCCGGCGATGGCGTGGGCCACCGTGCTGACCGACGTGTCGTTCGTCTGCCCGACGCTGCGGGACGGCGCGGCGCTGGGCCGGTACGTGCCGGTGTACACGTACCGGTTCAGCGATCGGGGCGCGCCCGACTTCACGGGGCTACCGGCGCCGCCGGACCTGCCCTACGGCGCGACGCACGGCTTCGAACTGCCCTACCTGTTCACGCTCGCGCCGCTGACCGGACCACAGCGGCAGCTCGCGGACCGGATGACCGGCTACTGGACCGGCTTCGCCCGCACGGGCGTTCCGGCGGCGCCGGGAGCACCGCGGTGGCCGCGCGAGCGGACTGCGGCCCCGGTGCTGTCGCTGGCGCCGGGGGCGGGCGGGATCCGCACGGTGGACGCGCGGGCGGAGCACCACTGCGCGCTCTGGGACGCGCGGTGGCCCGGCGTCACCAGGGCTCGGTGATGTTCAGCCGCGGGCCCGTCGAGGTCCGGAGCGTCACCGTGCCCGTGTCCCCGTAGACCTCGTGCCGCCAGGCGGCGAACACCTTGGCGATCCCGCGGGCGGCGTCGCCTCGGCCCTTGCCCACTTCCCCGGTGGTGAAGGTGATCCGGGCCTCGCCGACCGTGCGCACCTTGCGGACACGGACCTCCTTGATCACCACGTCGTCCGCGTATCCGTCGTCGGCCTCGTGCTTCAGGTGGTAGGCGGCGAAGTCGCGGGTCATGTCGAACCAGTCCGCCGGACCGCAGGGGCCGCCGCCGTCGGCCATCTCACCGTCGGTCGGAGGGCCTACGTAGGCACCGGTCTCCTGATCCGTCGGCGGACCCGCGTACCCACCCGTCTCCTGATCCGTCGGCGGACCCGCGTACCCACCCGTCTCCTGATCCGTCGGCACGTCGAGCTCGCACTCCGCCGGAGCGAGCGTGGGTACGCCGGCGGGGGCCGCGGCCTGTCCCGCCCGTGTGGTCCCGCACGCCGCCAGGGCGGCGCACAGGAGCCCCGCCACCACCAGCCTCCCGGTCACGGCCACCGCTGTCTTCGTCATGACCATCCCCCCTCGGCCTTCAAGAGGCGATCGGGGCGGCCCGGGTTCCACCTCGCGCACGCCAGGCCTCTCCCTTCACCGGCGGGCACCGCGTCTGCGCTGTCGGTCGAGCACGAGGCGGTCCCCGACGCGGGCCGTTCCCGGTGTGACGATCCTGGCGAGCGCGTCGAGCCGGTTGTCGTGCGACCGGGCGATCGTCCGCAGGATCAGCGGCGAGTGCGGCAGGTCCCGCTGGGCCTGGTTGGTCATGACGCACCGCTCGCTGGAGCGCAGGAACTCGATACGGAGGGTCTCCCCCACCGTGGCCACGCACCCGATCCACTCGTCCTCGACGAAGGGCGGGGTGCCGGGCGGGGTGCGCACGAGGACGTTCGGGCGGAACCGGCGCTCGTCCACCGGTACGCCGGGCACCTCGCGGCGGATCCAGTCGAGGGTCGCCGTTGTGAGCACGCTGAGCGGCAGTTGGTCGAAGTGCGAGATCTCCCCCTCGCGGGCCAGCTCCACATCCTCACGGCCGAGGTAGCCGCGCAGGTACGCCGTGGGGTCGGCCACCACGTTCCCGTGCGGGTCGAGCAGGTCCGGCGGACCCGGCTCAGGGGCGTCGTGCCGGCAGCGGGAACTCAGGTGGAGCAGACCGTCCATCCGCCGGAAGCGCCGGGTGTTCTTGCCCGACCCGAACTTGCCTTCCGCGTCGCGGACGGCGAACAGCCGGTCGCCCGCCAGGCCCCGTTCGGAGACGGCCACGCCGTGCAGCCGTTCGCCGCCGGTCGACTTGATCGGGTACCGCCACAACCGCTCCACCACGCCCACGTTCGCCGCCGCCGCTCCGACATCCGTCCATCAAGATCATTACCTGTGCCGTGGAGGACTACGGTGGCCTCATGACCGGTTCCACCACCCCCGTGCTGCTCTACCTCGATGTCGACGGCCCGCTCATCCCTTTCGGGGCCGGCCCGTACCCCTCGGGCAGAGACGGCGAGGCCCATCCCCTGCTCGCGCGGGTCGATCCGACGCTCGGACCCGGGCTGGCGGCGCTGCCGTGCGAGCTGGTGTGGGCCACGACCTGGATGGCGGAGGCCAACGAATGCGTCGCGCCCCGGCTGGGTCTGCCGGAACTGCCCGTGCTGGTCTGGCCCGAGCCCTCCGACGAGGACGGACGGGGCGGAATCCACTGGAAGACCCCAGCGCTCACCGACCACGCCGCCGGGCGGCCCTTCATCTGGGTCGACGACGAGATCACCGGCGCCGACCGGGCCTATGTGGCCGCACGCCACCCCGGCAGGGCGCTCCTGCACCGGGTCGATCCGGGACGGGGCCTGACCGAGGCCGACCTCGGCGTGCTGCGGGCCTGGCTGCGCCAGGGGTAGCCGCCGGGTGCGGCACCGTCCACGAGGTCACGGCGGCCCTGGACCTCCTGGCCCGCAGGTTGACGCCGTCCGTCACCGCCCGCTGACCGGGAC
>NZ_JBSGZP010000828.1:0-2819 GCF_053611065.1 Streptomyces sp. NPDC054840 | reverse complement strand
GCCGCTGCCGTCCGACCGCGGTGCGCGGGGCGGGCCCGGCTCTCGGCCTTCGCCCGGCTGTGCCGCCCGGTCGGGGCGTTCGGCGGGAGGACCGGGATGGCGCCCTGCGGGCGGAGACTGCGCCGCGTGAGGCGGGACGGCCGGCTGCGGATTCCGTCCCGTCCCGCCGGCCCGGACGGCGGCGCCGGCCGGTGGTTCGCCCGGTTCCGGGCCGGTCCGGCAGGCCGTGGTGATGTCCGGCCAGGACCGGGGTTCGTCGGCTGCCGAGCGGGGTGGGAGTGCCGCCAGGTCGTCGAGGAGGCGGGAGGCCAGCGCGCGCAGTTCCGGTGGGGCCGGGGTGAGGGAGGCCCCGGCGCGTTCGGGGGCGGGGCGGCCGCCCGCCGCGAGCCAGGCGTGAAGGGCGGCGGCCGGGTCGCGGCCGTCCTCGGCGGCCTGGCGCAGCTCGTGCCCGACGAGGTCCTCGGGCTGGGCCCAGGTCAGCCGGACGGTGGTCATCGGGGGTCCGCGATCGCGGTGAAGGCCGACTCGTGGGCCCGACGGCGGGAACGGTCGAGCGCGAAGATCTCCCGGGCCACCGCGGCCAGCGCCTCGGCCGGGGCGTGCAGGTCGAGGCGGCTGGCCTCGGCGACCTGCTTGGCCCAGGCGGCCGGGACCACGGCCTCGCCGCCCAGGGCCCCGGCGATCGCCCCCGCCATGGTGGCGATGGAGTCGCAGTCCCGGCCGTAGTTGACCGCCCCGAGCACGGCCGTCTCGTACCGTCCGTCCGCGACGAGCAGCATGCCCAGTGCGATCGGAAGTTCCTCGATCGCGTGGAGGCGGGACGGACGGCGGGCGTCCAGGGAAGGGGCGCGGTAGTCCGGGCCGACCGAGTCGTACGGGGCGACCGCCGCCCGCAGCGGGGCCAGCGCCGACTCGAAGTCGCGGTGACGCACCGCCGCTTCCCGGACGGCGGCGATCGCGGCGCGCGTGCCGTCCTTGGCCAGGGACAGGGCCGTGTCCACCACCGAGGCGGCCGTCGCCCCCGGCACGCACGCGGCCGCCACCGCCGCCGCGAACACGCCCGCCGCCTCCCGTCCGTACGAGGACTGGTGGGCGCCGGCGATGTCCAGCGCCTCCGCGTACGCGCCCGCCGGATTGCCCGCGTTGGCGATGCCCGCCGGCGCCATGTACATCGCCGCGCCGCAGTTGACGATGTTGCCGCTGCCGGCTTCGCGGGGGTCGACGTGCGCGTAGTGCAGCCGGGTCACGATCCACTTCTCGGCGAGGAAGATCCGCTGGAGCGGGAGGGCCTCGGCTTCGAGTTCGGGGATCCAGCGCGGGTTGGTCATCAGGTCCGGGACCAGGTGCTCGGCGACCGCGTAGGCGTCGAGGTGGTCGCGCACCGCCTCGTACACCCGGACCAGCGCGTGCGTCATCAGGGTGTCGTCCGTGACGTGCCCGTCGCCCTTGTGGTACGGCGCGATGGGGCGGGCCGTACGCCAGTCCTCGTGCCAGGGGCCGACGATGCCGTGCACCCGCCCGCCGTGCCGTTCCACGATCTGGTCCGGGGTCCAGCCCTCCACCGGGCCGCCGAGCGCGTCGCCGACGGCGGCTCCGACGAGAGCGCCGCGGGCCCGGTCCTCCAACGTGAGCGTCATGTCCGAATCATCCCTTGGGTGAGGTGAGTTCCGTGGCCGCGAGGAGCGCGGCGAGTTCCACGAGGTCGGTGCCGGCGAGGCGGGGGAGCGCGCAGCCGGAGAGGGTGCGGCAGGCCTCGCGCCAGGCGGCGGGGATCGAGTCGCCGCCGCCGAGGACGCCGGTCAGGGCGCCGGCCAGGGCAGGGGCGGAGTCGGCGACACGGGACAGGCAGGCGGCGGCCGGGACGGCCTCGGTCATCCTGCCGCGGGCGGCGGTGGCGAGGGCGAGGGCCACGGGGACGGTCTCGGCGGCGGCGATCCCGTAGCTGTAGACGTGGTCGACGATCTCGTGTTCGAGGGTGGGGACGATGGCGAAGGCGCCGCCGCCCTTGTGGGTACGGGCGAGGAGGACGGCGTGCCGGGCGTTGCGGCCGATCTCGGTGGCCTCGGGGAGCTGCTGGAGGGCGGCGTCCACGGCGGCGTCGACGTCGGAGCCGGTGAGGGCGGTGGCGATGGCGGCGGCCATGGCGCGGGCGCCGTGCACCCCGTCGCCGTCCTGGGTGTAGCGGGCGTCGAACTCGGCGAGGTCGGCCGCCGCGCGGGCGTCGCCGGGATGCACGACGGCGAGGACGCAGGCGCGGATGCAGGCGGCGTCGTCGAAGTAGTGCGGGTTGTCGTGCCCGGTCGCGGGCGGGCGCAGGCCGGCGGCGAGATTGCCGAGGCCTGCGCGGACGGAGATCCGGGCGCGGAGGGGGAGGACGGCGGACTCGACCTCGGGCGCGCGTTCCGCCGCCGCGGCGACCTCGGAGGCGAGGGCGTTCCACGCGAGGTCGATGGCCGCGCGCATCCTCCTCGACCTGCTGAGGTCGCTGAGCAGGACGCCGGCGGCGGTGAGCACGGACTCGGCGACGAAGGCGGCCCATTCGGCGTCGTCGGAGGGGCCGAGGCGCAGGGGTTCGGGGGGCTGGTTGAGGGCGATGGGGACGGGGAGGGTGGTGGTGGCGTTCTGCTCGGCGAAGGTGTCGAGCTCGCGGGTCAGGCGGCGGGTCCACTCGGGCATCCTGCTGGCGCGGTGGCGGGCGGCGGGCCAGCCGGCCGCGTCGCCTGCGGCGAGCCCGAGGAGGAGGCCCTCGATCGGACGGGCCGGGACCCCCCCGGGGAGCTCGTCGGGATGTTCCGGGGTCCGGACCCGGGCCGCGGCCC
>NZ_JBSGZP010000827.1:0-2828 GCF_053611065.1 Streptomyces sp. NPDC054840 | reverse complement strand
CAGTAGGAGGAGATGCCCTCGGGCACGGTCGCGGCGATCGCCGCGGACAGGCCGACCAGCATCCCCGCATCCGTGGCATGCTCCTTGTCGACCTGGACCTCGGTATAGGCCTTCCGGAGCCCGGTGGTGAACCGGAACCCCCCGCCGGAACCGTCGTCGAGCTTTTCCAGCAGCCAGGCCACCCCGTTCACGTGGATGCCGTCCTGCTTCGGATCGAGCATCTTGGGGGGTTTGGGGATACCGCACCGCAGTACGATCGCCGAACCGCCCCACGCGGCGGTCAGATCGGACTCCGGTTCGGTTCTGGTCCGCGCCAGGCCGGCCACCGTCTCCGGGAGCTCCTTGTGCAGTGCCGCACAGAGCTCCGCGACGACGGCGGGCGGCGTGGGCGGAGGGTCCAACCGGGCTTCGGATCCGCTCGGGGAGCACGCAGCGGCGGCCAGGACGGCCATCGAGGCGGGCAGGGCGGACAGGACGCGGACACGCAGGGGCCGGTGGTGGAGGGACATCACCGGCCAAGAGTAGACGGGGGCTACAGATGGACCACCGGGCAGGTCAAGGTGCGGGTGATCCCCTCCACCTGCTGGACCTTGGCGACGACCATACGGCCGAGGTCGTCGACGGTGTCGGCCTGGGCGCGCACGATCACGTCGTACGGGCCCGTCACGTCCTCGGCCTGGATCACCCCCGGGATCTGGCCGATGGACTCGGCGACGAACGACGCCTTGCCCACTTCGGTCTGGATAAGGATGTACGCCTGTACCACGGAACCTCCAGGGCGGCCACGAGGATCATTTCCCCTAACCTTCGGGTGGGCCCCACACGATTGAACGGGCCGGGGGAAGAAGGGACGCCACGGTACCGCGTCGCCGTGCGCCGCGGGGAGACCCGCGGGCCCGGCGCCACGCACAGCGGGGCGTACGGAGAGCAGAAGTTGACGTATCTGTTGACGGTACCCAGAGCTGTGACGGCTCGCGACCGCAAGCGGACTGGGCAAGAAGGGGCACAGCGATGAAGGGCACTGTCGGCGAGCTGGGGGAGTTCGGGCTGATCAGGGAGCTCACCTCACGGCTCACCACCACCCCGGCGGTCCGGCTCGGACCGGGCGACGACGCCGCGGTGGTGTCCGCCCCCGACCGGCGGGTCGTGGCGAGCACCGACATCCTGCTGGAGGGCCGGCACTTCCGGCGCGACTGGTCCACGGCCTACGACGTCGGCCGCAAGGCCGCCGCGCAGAACCTCGCCGACATCGCCGCCATGGGCGCGGTGCCGACCGCGCTGCTGCTCGGCCTCGTCGTCCCCGCCGAACTCCCGGTCACCTGGCCCACCGAGCTGATGGACGGGATCCGCGACGAGTGCCAGGTCGCCGGCGCGGCCGTGGTCGGCGGGGACGTCGTCCGGGGGGACGTCATCACCGTCGCCATCACCGCCCTCGGCGACCTGCGCAACCACGAGCCCGTCCTGCGCTCCGGCGCCCAGCCCGGCGACGTCGTCGCCGTCACCGGCTGGCTCGGCTGGTCCGCGGCCGGCTTCGCCGTGCTCTCGCGCGGCTTCCGCTCCCCGCGGGCCTTCGTCGAGGCGCACCGGCGCCCCGAACCGCCGTACCACGCGGGCCCCGCGGCCGCCGGACTCGGCGCCACCGCCATGACCGACGTCAGCGACGGCCTGATCGCCGACCTCGGGCACATCGCCGACGCCAGCAAGGTACGGATCGACCTGCGCTCGGCGGCGGTCGACATCCCGACCCAGATGCACGACATCGGACAGGCCGTCGGCGTGGACCCGCTGCAGTGGGTGCTCACCGGGGGAGAGGACCACGCGATCGTGGCGACCTTCCCGCCCGACGTGAAGCTCCCCGCCCGCTGGAAGGTCATCGGCGAGGTGCTCAACCGCTCCGCACTGCCCCAGGTGACCGTCGACGGCGCGCCCTGGACCAGCACCGGCGGCTGGGACCACTTCGGGGCCGACCCGGCCCCCCAGGACGGCGCCCAGTGAACACCGCCCCGCCGCTGTGCCTGACCGTCGCCGGATCCGACTCCGGCGGCGGCGCGGGCATCCAGGCCGACCTCAAGACCATGCTGGCGCTCGGGGTGCACGGCATGAGCGTGGTGACCGCCGTGACGGCGCAGAACTCGCTCGGGGTACGGGGGGTCTGGGAGCTGCCCGCCGAGGCCGTGACGGCTCAGTACCGGGCCGTCGTGGACGACATCGGCGTCCAGGCCGTGAAGACCGGGATGCTCTCCTCCGCCGCCCTCGTCGAGACGGTGGCCGCGCTGCTGGCGGACACCGGGGCCCCGGCCGTCGTGGACCCCGTCGGGGTCTCCAAGCACGGGGACGCGCTGCTCGCCGCCACGGCGCTGGACGCGGTACGCAAGGAACTGCTGCCGCGGGCCACCGTGGCCACCCCCAACCTGGACGAGGTGGCCCAGCTCACGGGTGTGGTGGTGGAGAGCGAGGACGACATGCGGCGGGCCGCCGACGCGATCCTCGGCCACGGGCCGCGGTGGGCGCTGATCAAGGGCGGACATCTCGCGGCGCACGGCCACGAGGCGGTGGACCTGCTCACCGACGGCGCCGAGGAACGGTGGCTGCGCGCCCCCCGGTACGCCAACCGGCACACCCACGGCACCGGCTGCACCCTCGCCGCCGCGATCGCGGCAGGCCTGGCGAAGGGCCTGTCCGTCCCGCAGGCCGTCACCGCCGCCAAGGAGTACGTCACGGGCGCTATCGCCGCCGGCTTCGCGCTCGGCGGGGGCGTCGGCCCGGTGGATCACGCCTGGCAGTGGCGCTGACCCCGCTGCGACAGCTCGGCCGGGCCGTCGGCCGGG
>NZ_JBSGZP010000826.1:0-2830 GCF_053611065.1 Streptomyces sp. NPDC054840 | reverse complement strand
GGCCACCTCTGTGACGTGCCGGAAGGAGACCCCGACGAGCGGGGCCCCCTCCCCCGGGCCGAGTACGTCACCGACGCCCTCGGCGCCACCGACGGCGAGCGTTCCGGCGAGTCCCGCGAGTGGTGAGCCGGACGGGGCGGTCCGGTCGGATCAGGTGGATCAGACAGATCGGATGGATGGGACAGATCGAACAGATGAAACGGAGCGAACGGACCGAACGGACCGGGGCGGAACGGACCCGGACCGAACGGACCGCACGGGGTCGGCCGGTCAGGCGGCGTTCGTGAAGACCGGCAGGTAGCCGCCGGACTGTCCGGCGGCGGTCGGGTGGTACGACTCGCCGATGTTCAGCCAGTTGACACTGTGCAGCCACGCGTTGCCGGAGCAGATCTCGTGGCCCGTGAAGGTGCCGGCGACCGAGGCGAAGGTGAAGCCGTGGTCGGCGGCGCGTTTGGCGATGGCGGTGTTGAGGTGGTCGGCGGCGCCGTTGATGGCGACCCGCTCGCCCTCGGTCAGGCCGGTGGTGCAGGTGCCGTTCAGCTTGTAGAAGCGGGGGTAGCCGATGACGACGACGTGCGCGCCGGGCGAGCGGCTGTGGATGGCGTTGTAGACCTGGTCGAGCTGGCCGGGGAGGGTGGCGTCCACGTAGGCCTTGGCCTGGTTCACGCGGTTGACGCAGGTGGATTCGGACTGGAGGACGCAGGTCGTCATGACGTCCGAGAAGCCGGCGTCGTTGCCTCCGATGGTGATGCTGACCAGGTCGGTGCCCGAGTTGAGCGGGGCGAGCTGACCCGCGAGGACGTCGCCCGTACGGGCGCCCGAGCAGGCGGTGAAGGAGAAGGTCTGGGGAGAGTGGGCGGCGGCCCACAGAGCCGGGTAGGCGCGGGTGGTGCGCTTGCAGTTGCCGCTCGCGCTGTCGTAGTTGCCGGCGCCGACGCCGGAGGAGTACGAGTCGCCGAGCGCGACGTAGCCGAAGTCGGCCCGGGCGGTGGCGGCCGCCTGGCCCGCGCCGAACAGGGCGGCGCCCGCGGCGAGTAAGAGGGAGGAGGTCAGGGCAGCGAAGCGCGACAGTTTCATGCTCATGTGTGCGGCTCCTTGTGGGGGTTACTCCTGAGTCCGTGGTACAAGGAGCCGGGGTTGGCTGGAAGTGTCCATGCCAAGAATATTCAGGGCAGAGTTGCGGCCGGAACCTTCACTCCGGACGCGTTTGAAGAGGGAACTTGGGCACCCGATCCAGCGAAACACGGGTGCACGACGGCATCGTGTGCCGGATCATGGGCGCCATGTCAGCCAACCCGCATGACGCGCTGCCGATCCGGCTCAACGTCGACGACAGCGACTCACCGTCGGACGTCGTCGACGCGCTCTTCCTCGGCCGGTTCGCGTCCGGCGAGCAGCCGTACTCGCACAGCGTGTCGATCGAGCGGGTCAAGGCGGAGGCCACCCTGCTGCCGCCGGAGGCCACGGTGTTGCGCTCGGCGCGCGACAGCGACCGCAGCGCCACCCTCGCCGAGGGCGAGGGCTGGACCATGCTCGTCTCGCGCTGGAGCCGGGGCGCCGACGTCACCGTGACGGCGGTCAGCGACGAACTCGCCGCCGACGTGCTCGGCAAGGCCACGGAAGGCGTGCAGGACGAGCCCGAACCGCAGCCCGAGAACGTCACGATGGGCTTCTGGTACGTCTCCCCGCGCCGCGGCCCGTACCGCACGACCCGCCAGATCGCGGCCGGGACCTGGGGGGAAGTGCGGCCCAACTACACCGCGCCGGTGGCCGGGGCGATGGACCGGCTGATGAAGGTGACCCCGGACGACATCGCGGGCCGGCTGCTCCTGCTGCACGGGCCGCCGGGGACCGGCAAGACCTCCGCGCTGCGCACGCTGGCCCGGTCCTGGCGGGACTGGTGCCAGGTGGACTGCGTCCTCGACCCGGAGCGGCTGTTCAACGACGTCGGCTACCTGATGGACATCGCGATCGGCGAGGACGAGGGCACGGCGAAGGGCCGCTGGCGGCTGCTGCTGCTGGAGGACTGCGACGAGCTGATCCGGGGCGAGGCCCGCCACACGGCCGGGCAGGCGCTGTCCCGGCTGCTGAACCTGACGGACGGACTGCTGGGGCAGGGCCGCAACGTTCTGGTTGGGGTCACCACCAACGAGGACCTGGAACGGCTCCATCCGGCGGTGGTCCGACCGGGGCGCTGCCTGGCCCGCATCGAGGTCGGCCGGCTGACCCACCGGGAGGCGGTGGCCTGGCTGGGCACGGACGAGGGTGTCCCGCGTGAGGGTGCCAGCCTGGCGGAGCTGTTCGCCCTGCGGCGCGGCACGGGCCCGGCGGCGATCCTGCCACCACAGCCGCACAGGTCGGAGGCCGGGCTGTATCTGTAGCCCCGGGCCGCCGGGCCCGCCCAGTCCCTCGGCCCGGCCCGGCTCCGGCCGGCCCCGCCCCGTCGACTTGCGCGGCGCGGATCCGGGCGGAGCCCTGTACTTCGGTCCCTGCGGGAAGGGCGAGGCGGGAACGGCGAGGCGGGAATCGCGGCCGGACCAGTGGTGGCTACATGGCGTACCGGGCCCGGAGTGCGTCCGTGGCGGCGGACAGGGCCTCCGCCTGGGTCAGACCGAGCCGGCGGACCCGGTCCGCGTACGCCTGGGCCGCCGCGGCCGCCTCCCGGGACACCGCGTCCCCGGCGGCCGCGATGAAGGTCCCGTTCCGGCCCCGCGTCTCGATCACCGCGTCCGCCTCCAGCGCCCGGTACGCCTTCGCGACCGTGTTGGCGGCCAGCCCCAGCTCCTCCGCGAGCCCCCGTACCGTCGGCAGTTTGAAGCCCGCCGGAAGC
>NZ_JBSGZP010000825.1:0-2836 GCF_053611065.1 Streptomyces sp. NPDC054840 | reverse complement strand
CCCCGCAGCCCGAGACCATGGAAGCAAGCCGGGGTGGCCCGGACGGACCCGCCGCCGGCCCCGGCCGGGCCGCCGCCGATCGGATTGCAGGCACGGTGGTCTCGGCTCGGAGCGGGGGCGTTCGTTCTCCCGGTTCTTCACCGTCTGCGGTGTCGACCTCCACGCGGATGCGGGGCCGGAGCCGGGCCCTCCCGCGGTGCGGGCGTGTGCGGGCGGGACAGGGGCGCGGGCCCGGCCGGCCTGCGGGCGGGGACGTGGGGGAGGGGCGGTGTGCTGGCCGACGGACCCGGGGGCCCCCCACGTGGTGCGGCGGGTGTGCCGGTCGGCGCGGTGAGCCGGGCCCGGTTGCACTTCGGTGTCGGAGTGGTCGGACGTGCTGTCGGGCACCCACCGGTCGGCCTGCGACGGCCGGGCCCGCCGCCCGTGCACCGAGACCCTCCGGCGGTGTGCGCGCCCGGGGGTCGATCTCGCCCTGGTAAAGAATCCGGCCTCCGCTTCCACGGCGCAGCAGCTCAACTACCGGTCGGTCACGTCGAGCTGCTTGACCTGGGCCAGGTCCGGGACGCCGGCCTCGGCGGCGGCCTTCTGCAGAGCGCCGGCGCGGGAGGTGTCGCGCATGGTGGCGACGGCGTGCCAGCCCGCCCGGGCGGCGGCGACCGCGGCGGCCAGGCCGACGCCGGAGGAGGTGCCGGTGATGAGGACGGTCTTGGCGGTGGTCTTGGCGCTCATGGCTGGTCTCCCTAGATTGGTGCGTGCACACACACATTAACCTTGTGTGCGTGTGCACGCAACCCGCTATCCTTCCCCCATGGCGCACACGAATCTCAACCTGGACGGCCTCACCCCCCGCGACCACGCCTTCTACGGGCTGGTCTGGGCCGGAACCACCCTCACCGCCCGGGTCGACCAGGTGCTCACGCGCCGCCACGACCTGCCGTTGTCATGGTTCGAGGTCATGCTGTGGCTGAGCGTCCAGAACGAGCCGGTCGCCCCCTCCGAGCTCGGCGCCAAGACCCTGCTCAGCCGCAGCCAGGTCTCCCGCGTCGCCGATTCGCTCCGTGCCCGCGGCCTGGTCGAACGGGTCCCGTCCCCGACGGACGCCCGGTCCGTCGGGATCGCCCTCACCGGGGCGGGCCGCCGCGCCTTCGCGGAGGCCGACGCCACCCGCCGAGAGGCCCTCGCCGAGGTGTTCGACGACCGCCTCGACGACGCGGACATAGCCGCACTGGAGGCGGTCTGGGCCAAACTCAAAGCCCGCCCGGAGAGCGAACACCAGGCCTGGACGGAGTAGGTCCGAAGGGCGGGTCACTGGCCGTGGGCGACCAGGCCGCATACCAGGTGGGTGTATTAGCCACGAACACTGTTGACAGGCGTGGGATCCCGACCATGGCGAAGACCTCCGGTGGGGTGGGAGCTGTCTAGGAACTCACCGCACGGAGGCCTTCGTGCCACACCGTAATGCCCGGCTGACCGTTTCCGGTAGAAGGCTGCCGTGGATTTCAGCCGGAAGCAGCGCCGGCCGCTGCGCCGCTCCGTGCAGGGCGCGGTTGCTGCCGCCCGTCCGGCCGGAGCAGCAAGAGCGCCGACAGGACACCCCGAGCGGGTCACGTCCTTCTCCCGTCAGGGCCGGGCAGGCAGCCCGCACCACCGCGCGGCAGCCCCTCGCCGAAGGCAGGTACACGTTCGACCCGGCCCTCTCCCACGAGCAGACCCCGGACACGCCGTCCCCTGGTGGCGGGTCAACGTGTTCATCTCCCTGCTCGGCGCCCGGCTCGGGAACGGGACGGCAGCGAGCCGACGACCTCGGAGGCCGCCCTTCGCGGGGCACCCCCCAAAAAAGCAGCAGCCCGGCGGCGCCGTCCGCGACCCGGACAACTGAGCAGCCACGGGCCGCCCACCCGAGGGCGGCCCGACACGCGGGCCGCCCGACGTCCCCGGAGCGTCCACCGGGACCCGGGACCACCCTCACAAGCTCCGGTGAAACAACCTCCCGCCGGTCGGGCCCAGAGGCGGAGACCCGCTGATGCCGAGAAGTGACCAGGCGGGACGAGACGGCGCCGGATCAGAGGAGCCGCAGGAGACCGCCATGGTGGAGCCCCCGTATCCACGCCTCAGCCCCCGGCGGCCGCTCATCCCCAGGCACGACTGGGCATACGCGGGGCCGGCAGCGGGACCGACATGGAACACCCTGCAGGCCTTGGACGCGCTCATACGGCCTGGCGTGCGGGCATACCACCGCTGCGCCGCCGCCCTCCTCGATGCAGCCCTTCGGCTGGGCCGCGGCCACACCTTCAGACCCGCATCTCGTCAAGCCCCGAGATGTTGTGGCATGACGTGGCTTACGTGGCGGGGGCTTACTTGAGGCACGGATTCACGCAGGCAGGTGGCCTGCCCCACTCAAGGAGAAGATCTTATGATTCGCACCTCTCGGAAGCAGCGTCTGGTGATGCTCGGCGTCTCGACCGCCCTGGCCGCCGGTGGCGCGCTGCTGCCCACGAGTGCGTTCGCCGCCCCTGCGACCTCGCACACAGGTGCCATGACCTCGACGCACGGCGACCACGGCAAGAACGACCACGGCAAGAAGGGTGACGGCAAGAAGGGTGACGGCAAGAAGAAGGGCAACAAGAGGAAGGGAAACCGGGCCCGGGACATCGAGAACATGCCCGGCTGCAAGTTCGTCAGCGGCAGTGTCTACTGCAAGGTCAAGCCCGAGACGAAGCCGGCGCCGAAGCCGGACTTCAAGGACCCTGAGACGGGAGCGGACACCCGTGGCAAGGTATCCACCGGCCTCTAGGCCGTCTCTTCCGGATCTTGTCGGCCGGGTGCGGTGCCGGGC
>NZ_JBSGZP010000824.1:0-2849 GCF_053611065.1 Streptomyces sp. NPDC054840 | reverse complement strand
CTGAAGCGGTCCGGGGTCTTCGTTTCGCCAGTTCAGGCGACTGCGGAGGATACGAGATTCGACAGCTGATCTTCGCCATGGACCAATGACGCGGTGCATGCGACGTGTCACGAAACCGGCTACAGGGCGGCGCTCCCCATTGTGTCCAGCCCGACAGCTTCGTTCAGCTGGTTCCAACCAAAGCGGCATCGCCGGCAGCCGGCAGCCGGCGGCGACTCGGCGGATGGGTCCCGTCAAAGCTCGGATTCGGGTCGTTTCCAGCCCTCTCCAGGGTCACCCGGCCTAGGGTGGTGTTCAGGCATGGGCCCGTGGACCACAGCGTGGAGGAGCCGATCGTGAGCACTGCCCCGAATCTGCCGCTCCCGCCGCGCAGACCCGAGGAGTCCCATCCTCAGTCCCATCCGCTACGGACGATCCGGGAGATCCGGGAGTCTCTGCCCGAGCACCAGCTTGGGCACTTCGATGCCGAGCTGGCCGACACCGACATCGATGCCTTGCCTGACATGCTTCACCGCTGGGCGACCCTGGGCAGTGATGGATTCCTTGAGCGGCTTACGGCGGCCCCGTTCGAGGGTCTGGAGTTCGGGCAGCGGTCCTACGACGATGCGGCAGATGGCGAGTGATCTATCTGCTCGACACCAATGTGGTCGCCGAGATCACCACCCGGCCGAAGCCTGCCCCGGCCGTCGTCGCCTGGGCTCGCTCGGTTCGTCTCCTGCCCTCTACCTGAGCGTCATCACGGTCGCGGAGATCGAAGCAGGCATTGAGGGAACGCCTGATCCAGTGCGGCGTACCGCTTTCGACCGGGCGCTCACGGACATCCGTGAGCAGTACCGCGACCGGATCGCCGCCGTTGGAGAGCGGGAGGCACTCGCCTACCTCGCTCTTCACCGGAGGCTCAAGAGTGCCGGAACCAGCATCGATCCACCCGACGCACTGATCGCCGCCACCGCCCTGGCGAACGGCTGGACGCTGGTGAGCCGCAACATCAAGCATCTGGCGCGATCAGGCGCACTCCTGCTGAACCCCTGGGAGCACGAGGGATAGGCCATCGAGGCCGGAACACGGGGAAGTGTCCGGTTATGCGGCAAATAAACGAGACTCGAACTGAGACCACGGAACGCAGAAGGCCCCGGCCGGTTTCCCGGTCGGGGCCTTCAAGTGCCCGGTGAGGCACTGGCGGAGGATACGAGATTCGAACTCGTGAGGGGTTGCCCCCAACACGCTTTCCAAGCGTGCGCCCTAGGCCACTAGGCGAATCCTCCGCGGCAAACAATACAAGACGTTGAGGGGTGCTCGCGAACGTGATCGTCGGACGGAGAGCAGGTCGGGGTCCGGCTCGATTCCGGGGCCATCCATCCGCTAGGGTGGGGCCAGCCCCTCACGTGGCGCCATCTCACCGAACTCCCCCAGGGCCGGAAGGCAGCAAGGGTAAGTGGGCTCTGGCGGGTGCGTGGGGGGCGCTTTGCGCTCCCGGCACCGTCCAGGACGCCCTTCAGGGGCTTCGGCGGGCCGCTGATGTCGGTGCGCCCGGATAACCTCGTATACGTGTCGTCCCTTGCGCTGTACCGCCGCTATCGCCCCGAGTCGTTCTCCGAGGTCATCGGGCAGGAGCATGTCACTGCCCCGCTGATGCAGGCCCTGCGGAACAACCGGGTCAACCACGCGTACCTGTTCAGCGGGCCGCGCGGCTGCGGAAAGACCACCAGCGCGCGCATCCTCGCCCGCTGCCTGAACTGTGAGCAGGGTCCCACCCCCACCCCCTGCGGGGAGTGCCAGTCCTGCCGGGACCTGGCCAGGAACGGTCCGGGGTCCATCGACGTCATCGAGATCGACGCCGCTTCGCACGGTGGTGTGGACGATGCCCGTGACCTGCGCGAGAAGGCCTTCTTCGGGCCGGCGTCCAGCCGCTACAAGATCTACATCATCGACGAGGCCCACATGGTCACCTCGGCGGGCTTCAACGCCCTGCTGAAGGTGGTCGAGGAGCCGCCGGAGCACCTCAAGTTCATCTTCGCCACCACGGAGCCGGAGAAGGTGATCGGGACCATCCGGTCCAGGACGCACCACTATCCCTTCCGGCTCGTGCCGCCCGGCACTCTGCGGGAGTATCTGGGCGAGGTCTGCGGGCGCGAGGGCGCCCAGGTCGAGGACGGCGTGCTGCCACTGGTCGTGCGCGCCGGCGCCGGGTCCGTGCGTGACTCGATGTCCGTCATGGACCAGCTGCTCGCCGGCGCCGCCGACGACGGTGTGACGTATGCCATGGCCACCTCGCTGCTCGGCTACACCGACGGCTCGCTGCTCGACTCCGTCGTCGACGCCTTCGCCGCCGGGGACGGGGCGGCCGCGTTCGAGGTCGTCGACCGGGTCGTCGAAGGCGGGAACGACCCGCGCCGGTTCGTCGCCGACCTGCTGGAGCGGCTGCGCGACCTGGTGATCCTGGCCGCCGTGCCGGACGCCGGGGAGAAGGGCCTGATCGACGCCCCCGCCGATGTCGTGGAGCGGATGCAGGCCCAGGCGTCCGTGTTCGGGGCCGCCGAACTGTCGCGCGCCGCCGATCTGGTCAACACCGGGCTCACCGAGATGCGCGGCGCGACCTCGCCCCGGCTGCAGCTGGAGCTGATCTGCGCCCGGGTGCTGCTGCCCGCCGCATTCGACGACGAGCGGTCCTTCCAGGCCCGGCTCGACCGGCTGGAACGCAGCGGTCCGCCCGCCGCCGCGGCCTTCGCCGCGCCGCCGGCCGCCGCGCCCGCCCTGGGCTACGTGCCGGGGCCCGAGGCGCATGCCATGGCGCCCGCCGGTCCCACCGGTCCCGGTGGGGGTGCGGGGGCCGCGCGCGCCGCCGCCCC
>NZ_JBSGZP010000823.1:0-2850 GCF_053611065.1 Streptomyces sp. NPDC054840 | reverse complement strand
GTCCGGCCACCGGGGCCTTCCGCATCCCATCCCACGGGTCTCAGTGGCGCCTCACAGGCGCTGGATGATCGTGCCGGTCGCCAGCGCGCCTCCCGCGCACATGGTGATCAGCGCGAACTCCTTGTCACGGCGCTCCAGCTCGTGCAGCGCGGTGGTGATCAGCCGGGCGCCGGTGGCGCCGACGGGGTGACCGAGCGCGATGCCCCCGCCGTTGACGTTGACCTTCTCCAGGTCCTGGCCGAAGACCTGCGCCCAGGACAGGACCACGGAGGCGAAGGCCTCGTTGATCTCGACGAGGTCGATGTCCCGCAGCGACATCCCGGCCTTGCCGAGCAGGGCCCGCGTCGCGTCGATCGGCCCGTCCAGGTGGTAGTGGGGGTCGGCGCCGACCAGGGTCTGGGCGACGATCCGGGCGCGCGGCTTGAGCTTGAGGGCGCGCGCCATCTTGCGCGAGGCCCACATGACGGCGGCGGCGCCGTCGGATATCTGCGAGGAGTTCCCGGCGGTGTGCACGGCGGTGGGCATGACCGGCTTGAGCCGGGCCAGCGCCTCCATGCTCGTGTCCCGCAGGCCCTCGTCCCGGTCGACCAGGCGCCACATGCCCTGTCCGGCGGCCTGCTCCTCCTCGGTCGTCGGCACCTGCACGGCGAAGGTCTCGCGCTTGAACCGCTCCTCGGCCCACGCCGCGGCGGCCCGCTCCTGGGAGAGGAGCCCGAGCCGGTCGACGTCCTCGCGGGACAGGCCCCGGTGGCGGGCGATCCGCTCGGCGGCCTCGAACTGGTTGGGGAGGTCGACGTTCCACTCGTCCGGGAAGGGTTTTCCCGGGCCGTGTTTGGACCCGGAGCCGAGCGGCACGCGGCTCATGGCCTCGACGCCGCAGGCGATGCCGATGTCCATGACCCCGCCGGAGATCATGTTGGCGACCATGTGGTTGGCCTGTTGCGAGCTGCCGCACTGACAGTCCACCGTCGTCGCGGCGGTCTCGTACGGGAGCCCCATGGCGAGCCAGGCGTTGCGGGCCGGGTTCATCGACTGCTCGCCGGCGTGCGTCACGGTGCCGCCGACGATCTGCTCGACGCAGTCGGGCTGGATTCCGGTACGGGCCAGCAGTTCGCGGTAGGTCTCACCGAGCAGGTAGGCGGGATGGAGGTTGGCGAGAGCGCCCCCGCGCTTACCGATGGGGGTGCGTACGGCTTCGACAATGACGGGTTCCGCGGCCATGAGCTCGTCCTCTCCTGCACTGCGTCAGCACGGCGGGCCGTCCCGGCGCCCCGCCCCGAACTAGTACGCGTTCTAGTTCCCTCCGCAGTCTTATGACCTGAGGCCCCGGCACGCAAGGGTCTTGCACGCGCCCTGCACGGATTCCACACGCAACAGTTGGCGCCACGACCCTTGTCACTTCTGGAACTCGTTACTACCTTCGAGCCAACTTCTGATGGTCCGTCAGACTTTGGAGTTGCCCGATGTCCTGCCCCGCACTGCCCGAAGGCTTCGACGCCACCGACCCAGACCTGCTCCAGAGCCGCGTCCCCTTCCCGGAGTTCGCGCAGCTGCGGCAGACCGCACCCGTGTGGTGGTGCCCGCAGCGGCGCGGTGTCACCGGCTTCGACGACGAGGGCTATTGGGCCGTGACCCGGCACGCGGACGTCAAGTACGTCTCCACGCACCCGGAACTGTTCTCCTCGACGACCAACACCGCGATCATCCGCTTCAACGAGCACATTCCGCGTGATGCGATAGATGCCCAGCGCCTGATCATGCTGAACATGGATCCGCCGGAACACACCCGCGTACGCCAGATCGTGCAGCGCGGCTTCACCCCACGGGCCATCCGCGGCCTGCAGGAGGCCCTGCGCGACCGCGCCCGGAAGATCGTCGAGGAGGCGTCGGCCACGGCCGCCGACGGCAGCTTCGACTTCGTCACGCAGGTGGCGTGCGAGCTTCCGCTGCAGGCCATCGCCGAACTGATCGGCGTACCGCAGAAGGACCGCGCGAAGATCTTCGACTGGTCGAACAAGATGATCGCCTACGACGACCCGGAGTACGCGATCACCGAGGAGGTCGGCTCCAACGCGGCGATGGAGCTCATCGGCTACGCGATGAACCTCTCGGCCCAGCGCAAGGAATGCCCGGCCAAGGACATCGTCACCCAGCTGGTGGCGGCCGAGGGCCAGGGCAACCTCGGCTCCGACGAGTTCGGCTTCTTCGTCCTGCTGCTGGCGGTCGCGGGCAACGAGACCACGCGCAACGCCATCAGCCACGGCATGCACGCCTTCCTGACCCACCCCGAGCAGTGGGAGCTCTACAAGGCGACCCGGCCGTCGACCACCGCCGAGGAGATCGTGCGCTGGGCCACCCCGGTGGTCTCCTTCCAGCGCACCGCCACCCAGGACACCGAACTGGGCGGCGCGAAGATCAAGGCGGGCGACCGGGTGGGGATGTTCTACTCCTCCGCCAACCACGACCCCGAGGTCTTCACCAACCCGGACGTCTTCGACATCACCCGCGACCCCAACCCCCACCTGGGCTTCGGCGGCGGCGGTCCGCACTTCTGCCTCGGCAAGTCGCTGGCGGTGATGGAGATCGACCTGATCTTCAACGCCCTGGCCGACACCCTCCCGAACCTCCACCTCACGGACGCTCCCCCACGCCGCCTCCGCGCGGCCTGGCTCAACGGCATCAAGGAACTCCGCGTCACCCACCCCTGACCCACGCAGTCCCACGCCAAACCCCTGGGCCCCGATCTCCAGCCCCGCCGCCCCACCCAGCCCCGCCGGCGTCCGAGGCGCGGGGCACGGGGCGAAGCCCCGCTCTTCAGCCCCACCGGCGTTTGAGGCGCGGGGTCCGGGG
>NZ_JBSGZP010000822.1:0-2853 GCF_053611065.1 Streptomyces sp. NPDC054840 | reverse complement strand
TCGCTGCGGCGATCACCGGCGCGCTCGCCCGGCTCGGCGAGCGCACCGCCTACGCCGTCCGGTCCAGCGCGACGGCGGAGGACCTGCCGACAGCGTCCTTCGCCGGACAGCAGGACTCGTACCTGAACGTCGTGGGACCGGCGGCGATCCTCCAGCACGTCAGCCGGTGCTGGGCCTCGCTGTTCACCGAACGGGCCGTGACATACCGCCGGCGCAACGGCATCGACCACCGTACGGTCCTCATGGCCGTGGTCGTGCAGCAGATGGTCCTCCCGCACGCCTCCGGCGTCCTGTTCACGGCCGACCCCGTCACGGGCAACCGCAAGGTCGCCACCGTGGACGCCGGCCTCGGCCTCGGCGATGCCCTGGTCTCCGGCCTGGTGAACCCGGATGTCTTCACGGTGCGAAACGGCCAGGTCGTCGCCAAGACGATCGCCGCCGAAGAGCGTTCCGTTCACGCTCTGCCGACCGGTGGTACGCGGGACGGGACGGTCGACGCGCGGCGACGGGAGCAGCCGACGCTGACGGATGCTCAGGTCCTCGGGCTCGTACAGCTCGGACGGCGGATCGAAGCGCACTTCGGCAGCCCCCAGGACATCGAATGGTGCCTGGCCGACGACAGCTTCCACATCGTGCAAAGCCGGCCGATCACGACGCTGTTCCCCGTCCCCGAAGCCGGCGACGAGGAGAACCACGTCTACGTGTCCGTCGGTCATGGGCAGATGATGACCGACCCCATGAAGCCCCTGGGGTGGTCCATGTGGCAGCTGACGGCCATGGTGCCGATGCACGAGGCCGGCGGGAGGCTGTTCGTCGACGTCACCCCGCGCCTGGCCTCGCCTGCCGCCCGCGCCGGTCTCCTGGACGCCCTGGGGAAGGGTGATCCGCTGATCAGGGATGCTCTGGAGACCGTCCTCGAACGCGACGATTTCGTCCCTTCGCTCCCGGACGCGGGGCCCGGCGGGCCTCCGGCCGGTGGCCCGCCCGCCCCGATCCGGACCGATCCGGCCATCGTCACCGAGCTGATCCAGCGCAGTCGGGTGTCCGTCGCCGCTCTGGAGCGCGACATCCGGACGAAGACCGGACCGGAGCTGTTCGACTTCCTGCTGGAGGCCTTCGAGGAGCACAAGCGGGTTCTCAGCGACCCGCTGAGCATTCAGACGATCATGGCGGGGATGGAGGCCACGTGGTGGCTCAACGACACGCTGCAGGAGTGGCTGGGCGAGAAGAACGCGGCTGACACGCTGACTCTGTCCGCTCCCGGCAACATCACGTCGGAGATGGGGCTGGCACTGCTCGACGTCGCGGACGTCATCCGCCCGCTGTCGGAGGTGGTGGCGTTCCTGCAGGCGGTCGAGGACGACGACTTCCTGGACGAGTTGGCGAAGCTCCCGGGCGGGACCGAGGCGCGCGACGCCATCGAGACCTACCTCGACCGCTACGGCATGCGCTGCGTCGGCGAGATCGACATCACGAGGCCACGTTGGAGCGAACGCCCCGCCACGCTGCTGCCCGTGCTCCTGGACCACGTCAGGAACTGCGAGCCGGGCGCAGCCGAGCGGCGCTTCGAGCAAGGGCGGCAGAAGGCGCAGAGGAAGGAACGGGACGTACTGTCACGCTTGCGTGCCCTGCCGGACGGGGACCGGAAGGCCGACGAGGTCCAGCGGATGATCGACCGGGTCAGAACCTTCATCGGATACCGGGAGTACCCGAAGTACGGCATCATCAGCCGCTACTTCGTCTACAAACAGGCCCTGTTGAAGGAGGCCGAACGCCTCGTGCGGGCGGGTGTGCTTCTCCGGAAGGAGGACGCCTTCTACCTGACGTTCCAGGAACTCCGCGACGTCGTGCGCTCGAACCGGGTCGACGACCGGCTGATCCAGCAGCGCGCGGAGGCGTTCCGCTCGTACCACGACCTCACACCGCCCCGGGTGCTCACCTCGGACGGTGAGGCCGTCAACGGGGCGTACCGGCGCGAGGACGCGCCGGTCGGATCCCTGATCGGCGTGCCGGTCTCCGCCGGGACCGTCGAGGGGAGGGCCCGCGTCATCCTCGACATGACGGAGGCCGATCTCGAAGCGGGCGACATCCTGGTCACGACCTTCACGGACCCCAGCTGGTCACCGTTGTTCGTCGGAATCGCCGGCCTGGTGACGGAGGTGGGCGGTCTGATGACCCATGGGGCGGTGATCGCCCGGGAGTACGGCCTGCCGGCCGTCGTGGGCGTGATGCGGGCCACCTCGCTGATCCGGGACGGGCAGCGGATCCGCGTGCACGGGACCGACGGGTACGTCGAGATCCTGCCCTGACACGGCTGGTCGCGGGGGTGCTGGGACCGCGCTTCCATGAGCGCGATCACAGCGCTCCCGTCGGCCGGTTGGGAAGATGTGGCGCGCCCACACCGTCCTACCGTCCGGCTTCGGCGTCAGTGCCCTGTGTCATGATGCGAACGCGTGCCCGGGGGGCCGCTGTCGACCGATGGCCAGGGGGTTGGGGATGGGAGCGGGTACGGAGCCGGACGGTTCGTCCAGGTCCGACGAGGAGTGGGAGCAGTTTCTGCGCGAGTCGGCGGCAGGTGCCGCCGACGCTCCCAAGGAACCCTCGGCGCGGGCCCGCCAGGTGGCACGGCGGCTGCGTACGGAGCCCGACGGCGGCTCGGAGGGCTGGCGCAGTTACACGCCCGCGCGGCCCAAGCGGCGCACGGGCTGGTACGTGGCCGGGCTGCTGGCCTCGTTGGCGCTGCTGGTGGTGGCGTTCGCGCCGGGGCGGGTGGTGGACCTGTTCGCCGGCGGCGACCATGACTCCCCGGCGGAGGCGGGCCGACGCCCCACCATGGACGAGCCGTTCCGCGGC
>NZ_JBSGZP010000821.1:0-2863 GCF_053611065.1 Streptomyces sp. NPDC054840 | reverse complement strand
CGGCGATTCTGGAGTAGCGGCCTGGCACCTGGTCGAACTTGGCCGTGTCCTCGACCCGCGCGATGACGTGGCGCACCTGGCCGCGCTCGACGCGGTCGCGCAGGTCGGCCGGGCCGAGCAGCGGGGTGGCGGGGATGACGACGGCGCGCAGTTTCATCGCGCCGAGCATCACCTCCCACAGCTCGCGCTGGTTGCCGAGCATGACCAGGATCCGGTCGCCGGGCGCGACGCCCTGTCCGCGGAGCCAGTTGGCGGCGGCGCCGGACCGTACGGCGAGCTGCGCGAAGGTGAGGCTCTGGCTGGTGCCGTCCTCCTCGACGATGCGCAGGGCGTCGGCGTCGTTCCCGGCGGCGATGTGGTCGAACCAGTCCAGGGCCCAGTTGAAGCGGTGGGGGCGGGGCCAGGTGAATCCGGCGTGGGCGGCCTCGTAGTCGCCGCGGCGTTCCAGTAGGAAGTCCCGCGCGGCCAGGAATCGCGCGGTGGCGTCGTCCTGCGTGCTCTCGGTCGTCATGACGGGCATCGTGCCGCCTTCGGAGTACGGACCACCAGTGCGGCGTCAGCCGCGAGTTGACGGCTCGGGACGGTACGGGGCCCCGCCCGGGGCCGCGTGTCAGGGCTTGATCGCTCCGAACCGTACGGACACCCCGCCGGCCCCACCTGGCTCTGCCAACCCCTCCACCATCAGCTCCCCCTCGGCGACGATCTCGTCCTTCGCCGCCTTGGGGACCGGGCCGAACAGGTCGACGGTGAGTGCCTGCCCGTCCAGCTTCCACAGGCCGGCGAGGAACCCGTCCACGAGCAGGGTGCAGTGGGCCTGGTTCCCCGTCCACGTGCGCCCCTTGATCTCCGGGGCGACCACACGGGTGCGGTCGGCGTGTGAGAGCAGGAGGTTGTCGAACTCCGGGAGGAAGCGGGGCGGCGCCGGAGTGTCCGCGTCGGGGCGGGGGGCGTCGGGGAGGTCGAAGAGTTCCACGCCTTTCTCGTCCTGGAAGACGAGGAGAGCCGGGCGCAGCCGCTCGAAGGCCTCGCGCAGCCGGGTCAGTCCGGCCCAGGTCTGCATGTCCTTGACGGAGGCGGGCCCGAAGGCGGCGAGGTAGCGCAGCACGACCTCGTCCACGGGCTGTGCGGCGCCGGCGGGCTTCCCGAGCCAGTTCTCGACGGTGGTGAGCCGGACCTGGCCGCTGCGCCCCCATACGCCCCGCGGGGTGACCTGGACGAGTGGCAGCCGGCAGCGGGCGGCGACGGACAGGGACTGCGGGTCGGCGTCGGGCCATTCCTGGAGAAGTTCCTCGCGGATCTCGCCCATGGTGCGCGGCTCGCTCTCGACGAAGGCGCGGGCGCGCTCGGCGAGCTGGTCCAGATCCACTCCCGTGAGCCCCTTGCGGAAGTAGGTGACCTCGCGGTCGCGGGCGGGCTGGACGAGGGGTCTCAGGGTCAGGGCGTCGTGCGCGGTGTGCGTGTGGATCGTCGACCGCATGGTGACCATCCGGACGACCTCGCGGGACTCCATGAGCCCGGCCAGCTCGGCGGGCCGGAAGCCGGCGAGCCGGGCGTGCAGCTGGAAGTAGGGCGGCCTCACGTTCTGCGCCTGCAACCCGAGCAGGTGCGCGACGGCGTCCCCCGCGGACATCTGGGCGCGGCTCAGCAGCAACTGGCGGTCGAGCGTGGCACGGTTCAGAGCGCGGGTGTCGAGCACGGGGTGTGTCGTCCTGGAGGCCATGGCAGCAAACTAGCGCTCCTTGCGGACAGATCCGGTCCGCAACTCCTCCTCCGAAGCGGGCCGGAAAGCCCTCTGGCTCGCCCTCGGCTGCTGAGTGAGCCGCCAGGAGCACGGGTGCCGACTGCGTACGCCGGCTCGTCGGGCACCCAGCGCTTCGAGATCGGATACCTGCTCCGGCAGGCCGCGTACCACCATGGGCTCGCCGACCCGTACCGGCTCTCGGCCCGCCGACAGGCGGAGCCGCACCTGCAGGAACTGAACCGCTTCGCCGAAGCGCGCGTCGTGGCACGGCTGTTCACCGTCGCCGCGAGGGACGCGGTGTAGATCCAACGAGGTGAGGACAAGGTCGAGGCCACCGCCGGCCGAGCAGGCCCGGAAGCCGATGCCACTCGTGACCACGGCCCGGCCCGAGCAGGAACCGCTCACCCCGTCCGCCCGTCATGTCCACGGGGCTTCCAGAGACTTGACATCCTTTACGCTCTTCACCCCGAGGTCCGAGGAGATCCATGGTCGACACCGTCAACTCACTGGCCGCCCGTGTTCACGAACTGCTGGTGGAGGTCCTGACCAATGGTCCCGCCGCGGTGGGCACCGCGGGCTTCCACGATGTCGTCGCGCGCGCCACGGCGCTCGGCCCCGACGGCACGTGGCTCGTCGCCGCGGGCCACGCGAGCCTCGGCGTCCTGGCCGTCCTGCGCGGAGAGGCGGACCAGGTGATCTTTCACCTCGACGCCGCGGTGGCAGCCGGTTACAACGACTGCGTGGCGCTCCACGTCGCCCCCTTACGTTCGTTGCACGGCGATCCCCGCTTCCGGGCCCTGTATCAGCGGATGCGCATCACCGAGGCGGATCTCGACGAGTTCTTCTGGCTGCACCAGGAAATGCAGCTCATGTCGCGGGACGCCCAGACAGCGGCCGTTGACAACATCGGCCGCCTCGACACCGGGGTGTCGCTGCTTCCGCAGGCCCCCATGCCGACCCGGGAACCGAAGACCCTCGGTGTCCTGATCACCCGCATCGACCTCGCGGCGACCCAGACCGCACTCCAACAGGCTGCCCTGAAGATGGAGTTCCAGCGCAGCTCCGGCAATACCAGCCTCGGCCTCATCGACGACTTGTGGGACTACTCCCGTGCCAGGCGTG
>NZ_JBSGZP010000820.1:0-2869 GCF_053611065.1 Streptomyces sp. NPDC054840 | reverse complement strand
CCTCCGACCTCGACCTCGGCCAAGGGCACGGCCAGGGCGGCGGCCAGGAGGCCTCCTTCCCCACCGCCCGGGAGTGGTCGCGGGAACTGGAGGCGCTGTTCGGCGCCGACGTACGGGAGGAGGTGCTGGCAGGAGCGGCCGAAGCGGGTCGCAGCGACGTCCTCACCCAGCTCGATCCGGCGGCCGTACGGCCCTCGGTGGAACTGCTGAGCTCCGTACTGTCCCTCGTCGGCGGGCTGCCGGAGGCCCAACTCGCCCGACTGCGCCCCCTGGTCAGACGGCTCGTCGACGAACTCGCCAAAGAGCTCGCCACCCGGCTGCGCCCGGCCCTCTCCGGCCTCGCCACCCCGCGCCCCACCCGGCGGCCCGGCGGCAAGCTCGACCTGGCCCGCACCCTGCGCGCCAACCTCGCGCACACCCGGCGGCGGGCCGACGGTACCGTCGTCGTCGTCCCGGAGCGGCCCGTCTTCAGCACCCGGGCGAGCCGCGAGGCCGACTGGCGGCTGATCCTGGTCGTCGACGTCTCCGGATCCATGGAGGCGTCCGTCATCTGGTCGGCGCTGACCGCGGCGGTGCTGGGTGGCGTGCCGACCCTCTCCACCCACTTCCTCGCCTTCTCCACCCAGGTCGTGGACCTCACCGACCGGGTCGAGGACCCGCTCTCCCTGCTGCTGGAGGTCCGGGTCGGCGGTGGCACGCACATCGCCGCCGGCCTCGCGCACGCCCGCTCCCTGATCACCGTCCCGAGCCGCACCCTCGTCGTCGTGGTCAGCGACTTCGAGGAGGGCGCGCCGATCGGCGGGCTCCTCGGGGAGGTCCGCGCGCTGGCCGCCTCGGGCGCCCACCTGCTGGGCTGCGCCGCGCTCGACGACGAGGGAACGCCCCGGTACTCCGTCCCGGTCGCGCGGCAACTCGTGGCGGCCGGTATGCCCGTGGCCGCTCTCAGTCCCCTCGCCCTCGCCCGCTGGGTGGGCGACCGCCTCCGTGGAGAGTCCCGTTGAGCACCGAACTGCCGCCCGTCGCCCCCGAGGTGCTCGCCGAAGCCGTCGAGAACCTCACCCCCCGCCTGCGCAAGAAGCTGGACGCCGCCACCGAGGGCTGCGCGGCGGGCGCCGTCCCCGCGGCCGACGGCACCGTCACCCTCCGCTTCGGCGAGGACGCCCTCGTCACCCTGCGCCCCGGTCCGGCGGGCACGATCACCACGGCGGACCAGGCCACCTGCACCTGCCTGCTGGCACCCCGCTGCCTGCACCGGGCCGCCGCCCTGGGCGCGGCCCCGCTCGCGGACACCCCACCGGAGCCGGCCACGGAGCCGGGGCCGGAGCCGGCCACGGCGCCCGGGTCGACCGATCCCGCCGCTCCTACCGGGTCCACGGAACCGGTCGAGGCCGCCGCGTCGCTCGCGTCCGTCGTGACCACCATGCCCGCCCCGGCCCTCACCGCGGCCCAGCTACGCGCCGCCGGCGCCCTCTGGCACGTGGCCGCAGAAGCCCTCGCCGCCGGAGTGACCGCCGGGGGAGCGGTGGTCCAGGCCGAACTGCTGCGCGCCGCCCACACCGCCCGCCTCGCCGGGCTGCCCCGCGCCGAAGCGGCCGCCCTACGGGTCGTACGCGGCCTGCGCGCCGCCCGCGAACGCCTGGCCGGCCAGCGGCTCGGCGACCTCACCAGAGCCTTCGGAGAACTCCTCCACACCACCGGACTGCTGGCCTCCGGATCCGCCGACCCCGCACTGACGGGCACCGCCCGCCGTGCCTACGCGCCCGGCGGCAGCCTCCAGGTGCAGGGCCTGTGCCGGGAACCCGTGCTCTCCGCCACCGGATACGGCGGCGTGGTCACCCACCTGTTGGCCCCGGACGGCACCCCCTACTCGGTCTCCGACGTCCGCCCCGGCGGCCTGGCCCGCGCCCGTGGCGCCGGTTCCGCCTCCGTCGCCCTCGGCGGCGCCACCCTCGACCATGCGGGCCTCGCCCGCGGTGGCCTGCGTATCGTCGGCGCGACCGTTTCACCGGAAGGCCGGCTCGGCGCCGGACGCGGGGTCAGGGCGACCCCGCTGCCGGGTACCCCCTGGACCGAGCAGCCCGCCGCGCCGCTCTTCGCCCGACCGGCCGCCGAGGCCGTCGCCGAGCTGCTCGCGGCCCCGGACCCAGCCGGGTCCGCGCTGCTCGGCTGCGACGTCACCGTCGTGGGCGCGGTCGGCGGGCACCTTCTCGTCCGTGAGGCGCGCCCGGACGCACCCCTGCTGCGGCTGCTGCCCGCGCATCCGCACCCGGAGCTGGCGCACACGGAGAACCTGCGCCGCATCGCCTCGTACCCCGGACTCCTGCTGCGCGTCCTGGGCCGCCCCGACCTGGACCGCACCGCCACGCTGCGCCCCCTCGCCGTGGGCCCGGTGCCGGGCGCGGAGTACACGCTGCGACTGCCCGAGGAGTGGCTGGGCCGGGCCGACCTCGGCTACGACCGCCTCCAGGGCGCCCACTTCCCGCAGGGGGCCGCCGCCCCGGTACCGCTCCCGGCGGCCGAGGGCCCGGACCCGTTGGCCGACTCCCCGCTGTGGCGGGTGCGCCGCCTCCTGGAGACCGGGGTCGCCGGTGGCCGCCGGGCCGTGGCCGAGGCGGCGCGCGGTACGGCCTCCCTGGCCGGGGCCTCGTACGGCCCGCTGCGCCGGGCCGGGCTCACCGCGGCGGCGGACCTGACCGCCGCGCTGGCCGCCGAGGCCGACCGCCGTCCCCGCGACGTCTTCGGCCGGCTGGCCGACCCCTCGCCCGACGGCTACGCCTGGGCCTGGCTGGCCGCGGCCACCCACCTGGCGGCGGCGGAACGCTGCCTGATCGCGGCGTCCTGGGCGACGGCCCCGAGCGCCGTCCCGGTC
>NZ_JBSGZP010000819.1:0-2903 GCF_053611065.1 Streptomyces sp. NPDC054840 | reverse complement strand
CCACCGGGTCCTCGCTCGTTCCCGCGCGCACCGGGCCTCGTACGCTGCTGCGGTGATCACACACATCACCGCGTCCGACGCGGACTTCGAGGAGAACCGTCCCCGGATGTTCGGCATCGCCTACCGCATGCTCGGCTCCGCCGCGGAGGCGGAGGACGCCGTGCAGGAGGCGTACCTGCGCTGGGCGTCCGCCGACCGCGAGGAGATCGAGCACCCCGGCGCCTGGCTCGCCAAGGTCGTCACGAACCTGTGCCTCAACACCCTCACCTCGGCGCGGGTCCGGCGCGAGGCGTACGTCGGCCCCTGGCTCCCGGAGCCCGTCCTCACCGGCGACGGCACGCTCGGCCCGCTGGAGTCCGCGGAGCAGCGGGACAGCGTGTCCATGGCCCTGCTGGTGCTGCTGGAACAGCTCACCCCGGTCGAGCGGGCCGTCTACGTACTGCGCGAGGCCTTCGCCTACAGCCACCGGGAGATCGCCGGAGTCCTGGACCTGACCGAGGCGAACTGCCGGCAGCTCTACCGGCGGGCGGCCGGCCGGGTGGCCGCCGAACGGGCAGCCGAGCCGGAGCGGCGCTTCGAACCGCACCCCGAACGGTGGCAGAGCCTCGTGGAGACCTTCATGACGGCGGCGCGCGGCGGGGACCTCGCCCGGCTGGAGGGGCTGCTGACGGCCGACGTCCGGTTCGTGTCGGACGGCGGAGGCGTGGTCAACGCGGCGCTGCGGCCGATCCTGGGCCGGGACAAGGTGGCCCGCTTCGCGGTCGGGGTGCTCAAGAAGTTCGCCGGGGACCTGCCGGTCAGCGTCGCGGAGATCAACGGGGTGCGGGCACTGCTCTTCGGCGAGACGGCCGTTCTTCTGGTGGAATTCGAGAACGGGCTGGTCAGCGGGCTCAGCACGGTGCTCAACCCGGAGAAGCTGGCATTCCTCCAGCGGCAGCTGTCACATTCCTGAGGGCCGTCCGGTCTCCGCTGCTGAAGGAACCACATCGGCGAAAGGCGGACCTCATGAGCACCATCCTCGTCACCGGCGGCACCGGCACCCTCGGCGTACTGGTCGTGGACCGGCTCCGCAACGCGGGGCACGAGGTCCGCGTACTGAGCCGGCACGCCCCGGAGTACCCGGTCGATCTCCTGGAGGGCAGCGGGCTGGACGCGGCGGTGGCGGGCGCGGAGGTGGTGGTGCACTGCGCGAGCAACACGCGTGGCGGGGGCAAGGACGACGACACCGCCACCCGGCACCTCATCGACGCGGCCCGGCGGGCCGGGACCGTCACCAACATCGTCTACATCTCGATCGTCGGGGTGGACGTGGTACCGCTCGGCTACTACCGGACGAAGCTGAAGGTCGAGCGGCTGCTGGAGGCGTCCGGGCTGGGCCTGACCATCCTGCGCACCACGCAGTTCCACGACCTGGTGGCGCAGTTGGTGGACATGGCGGCGAAGCTACCGCTCGTCGCACCGGTGCCGGGCGGGGTACGGGTCCAGCCGATCGCCGTCGGCGAGGTGGCGGACCGCCTGGCGGAGCTGGCGGTACCGACCCCGTCGGGCCGGGTCACGGACATGGGCGGCCCGGAGATCCGCACCCTGCCGGACCTTGCCCGCACCTACCTGACCGCGACGGGCCGCCACCGCCGGGTGATCCCCCTCCCCCTGGCGGGCAAGGCCTACGCGGGCTTCAAGCGCGGCGGCCACCTGACCCCGTCCCACGCGGTGGGCCGCCTCACGTTCGCGGAGTTCGCGGCGGGGCGGGGGGAGTAGGGATCCGAAGCGGCTCACCGGCCGGATCGGTGAGGGAGTCGGAGATGCCGTGGAGGCGAGCTCGGTCCGGTTGCCCGTCCGCCCGGCTACGCCGAACGCGCCGGCTCCACACCGTGTGTCCCACGAGAGCCACGGCGACGACGCATGCCGCGACGGAGCTCAGAACCTGGTCGACGCACGTAGTAGGTGGAGCAGGTGTAGGCGAGCCCCTTGGTGAGGTTCGCGTGGAAGACGTCGCCGGCTGCGGCGTGAACGCGACGCGTGCTGCCCGCTATTTTCACCGTGGACGAGTGGCCCTTCGTCTCGTGCGCGTAATTTCGAGTAGCAGTACTTATTGACCACCCCGGGCCAGCGGTCCACAGCGGTGCGGTGGGCCGCATCGCTCACGGGCGGGGACCGGAGGCGCCACGCCATCGCGACCCGGAGAAACGAAAGACTGCCGGGAAGCCCCCAAAGGAACGGGCCGGGGCAGAACACAGGGACGGGGCGGTCCGAGATGCCCGGGGAGAGTCAGGTGAGGGGCGCGTCCGATCGCCGGGCGCTCCTCACGACTCAGCGTCTCCTGTCCGTCCCGGGTCGGACACAGGCCGCAACTCCCGTCCTCCGAAGCCACGCCCCGAGTCCCGACGTCCCGGCCCACCCGGTCAGCCGGCCCCACCCTCCTCGACCCCCGCCGCGTCTTCCCTCCCCCGCTCCGTCGGCCCCCCGCCGGCGCCCCGGCCGCACTACCCGAACCAGGTCCGGCCGGCCGCCCGGCTCCCGCCCCGCTCCCACCCGGCTACCGCCAGCCGACTCCCGCCCACCCGACTCCCGCCATCCGAAGCCGCCCCCTACCCCCCGAACAGCACCGCCTGCGCAGCTTCCCGCGCCGCCAGTTCCGCTCCCGCCAGGACCGCCGGGTCGCCCAGGGTCGTGGCGCGGATCTCCGTCGGGACCGGGGTCAGTTCCGCCACGCGGTGGGCGACCCGTGCCGCCAGGGCGGAGCCGCCCGCACGGCCCAGTTCGCCCGCCAGGACCACGCAGCCCGGGTCCAGGATCGCCGCGGCCGCCGCCGCGCCCAGCGCGAGCCGTTCCGCCAGCGCTTCGAGGAAGGGCTCCCCCGCGGCTCCGGCCACGGCCTCCTCCGCCGGGCCCACGAAGCCGTG
>NZ_JBSGZP010000818.1:0-2918 GCF_053611065.1 Streptomyces sp. NPDC054840 | reverse complement strand
GTCCAGTACACGGGCGCCCCTCCGCCTTGCCGGGCATGGCACCGGACGCCGCGGGCTCGGCCGACAAGATCCGAAAGAGACGGCCTAAGGCACCCCGTCCGGGATCCCTTCCGACGCCCCGCCCGGCACCAGCGCACCGAGCCGCCCGACCAGCTCCCCGAAGGGGCCGTCGGCGGGTTCGTCGGCCAGGATGCGTACGAGGATCCCCGCCATCTCCGCGTCGTACGCGGCGCTCACGGCGGCCAGCGCGGCGAAGTCGTGCACCAGCTGCAACTCCAGCTCGCCCCGCGGGATCCGGCGCCCGTCCAGCCAGATCAGCGCGGTGGACTCGGCGAGCGACACCCAGGACCGCACCACGAGCTCCAGGCGCGCGGGCGTACGCTCCAGCCCGATGCCCAGGTGCGTGAGGATCTGCTCGTACGCCGCCTGCCGGACCTCGTCGATCATCGCGTTCGTCCGGCTGCTGCCGACGGCCGGACCGCCCCGCATCAGCGCCGAGAAGCCCGGCCCGTGGTCGTCGACGAAATCGAAGAACCGCCCCATCACCCGCAGCAGGCGCGCCCCGAGAGGCCCCTCCCGGGGCTCCACGAACCGCAGCGCCAGCTCGTCGGCCGCCCGCCGCAGCGCGGCCTCGTACAGGCTCAGCTTGCCCGGAAAGTAGTGGTAGACGAGCGGCCGGGATATCCCCGCGGCCGCCGCGATCTCGTCGATCGACACATCGTCGGGCGAGCGGTTGCTGAACAGCTCCAGGGCAACCCCGATCAGCTGCTGCCGCCGCTCTTCGACACCCATCCTGCGTCGCACCCCGGTTGTCATGCGGACACCCTACTGGGGAGCGTTCACAGGTCCAGGACCAGCCGGTCCCCCTTCGCGCGCGAGACGCACAGCAGCATCGAATCCTCGCGCTCCTGGTCCGTGAGCAGCTCGTCGCGGTGGTCCACCCCGCCCGCCAGCACCCGGTGTTGGCAGGTCCCGCAGAAACCCCGCTCGCAGGAGTACGGGGTGTCCGGCAGCTCCCGGCGCACCGCGGCCAGGGTGCTCTCGTCCGCCGCCACCTCCACGGTCCGGCCCGAGCGGCGCAGTTCGACCGTGAAGGGCCGCCCCGGACCTGCCTCACCCTCCGGCGCGAAGCGCTCCAGGTGCACCGCCGCCGGATCCGCGGCCGCCGCCATGACGGCCCGCATCAAAGGCTCCGGACCGCAGCAGTAGACCAGCGTGCCGGGCGCCGCAGCGGACACCGCGGCCAGCTCGGGCAGGCCCGTCTCGTCCTCGGCCAGGACCGACACCCGGTCGCCGTAGGGTGCGAGATCGGCCAGGAAGGGCATCGAGGCGCGCGTGCGGCCCCCATAGAGGAGGGTCCAGTCGGCGCCCGCCGCCGTGGCGGCCCGCAGCATCGGCAGGATCGGGGTGATGCCGATGCCGCCCGCGACGAAGACGTACGAGGCCGCCGGGAGCAGCTCGAAGCGGTTGCGCGGCGGGCGCAGCTCCAGCTCGGCGCCCTCGACCAGCCGCGCGTGCGCCTCGCGGGAGCCGCCCCGGCCGTCCTCCACGAGCCGGATCGCGATCGCGTACCGGCCGTCGTCCGCCGGGTCGCCGCACAGCGAGTACTGGCGGACCAGGCCCGAGGGCAAGGTGACGTCCACGTGTGCGCCCGGGGTCCACGCCGGGAGGTCCGGTGACTCCAGGGTCAGGTGCAGTACGCCGCGCGCAGGCTCCGTACGGGAGACGATCAGCGCACGCAGCGCGCGGCGCGGGGAACGGCCCGAGACCGGAGTCTCCAGGGCCGGCAGCGGCCAGAGCGGGGAGTCGCCGATGCGGCGCTTCAGGGCGCGCCGGGTCACCCAGGCCGCGCCCGCGACGGCCGTGACGGCGAGGGCGCGCCTCATGCCCGCGGCCCGCCGTTCGCGCCGGGGGAGGCGGCGAGATACGCCACCGCCTGGGCCGTCGAGCCCTCCTGCGAGGGATGGTAGGTACGGGAGAGGTATCTCGGGATGGACTTCAGCATCGCTCCCGTGGACGGGAGCACCCCCTGCTGCCCGGCCACGAAGAACTTCCCGAAAGAGGCCTTGCCGTCCACCAGGTGGGGGTCGTTCTCCATGAAGAAGCGCACCCCGCGCTGCCACAGGAACACCAGGGCCGAGAAGGCGGTCGCCCAGGTGCGGGCCCGGCGCCGGTAGTTGCCGTCGACGTGCATGAAGAGGTCGAAGGCCACCGAACGGTGCTCGACCTCCTCCGCCCCGTGCCAGCGCAGCAGGTCCAGCATGGTGGGGTCGGCGCCCCGCCGGTCCAGCGCCTCGGCGTTCAGCACCCAGTCGCCCAGGAACGCCGTGTAGTGCTCGATCGCCGCGATCATCGCGACCCGTTCCATCAGCCACCAGTGGCGGGCCCGGCCCGGTGGCAGGGTCCGGTCGCCGAGGAGCTTCTCGAACAGCCAGTCCACCTGCGCGGTGTAGGGGGTCGGGTCCAGTCCCAGCCGCTTCAGGTGGGGGAGCACGTCGTCGTGCGCGGTGGCGTGCATGGCCTCCTGGCCGATGAAGCCGACGACGTCCGCCCGCAGCCGCTCGTCCTCGATGTACGGGAGCACCTGCTTGCAGACGTGGACGAACCAGCGCTCTCCCGCGGGGAGCAGCAGGTGCAGCACATTGATCATGTGTCCGGCGAACGGGTCGCCGGGCAGCCAGTGGAGCGGGGTGTCCTCCCAGCCGAAGGACACGTTCCGGGGCCTCAGGTCCACGTGTTCCGACGCCACGGGGGCGGGCGCGAGCGGCGTATTAGACATGGCGTCAATGTACTGATGGGTAGGGGGGAGGAGAAGACCCGTGCGCCGACTTCTCCGACATGCCACTGCCCGGGCGCGTCCGCGCCCGGGCAGTATGCGTAGCGGTGTCCCGCGGACCGGCTCGTCCCTTCCGGATCGT
>NZ_JBSGZP010000817.1:0-2924 GCF_053611065.1 Streptomyces sp. NPDC054840 | reverse complement strand
CCACTCAAAAAACCCCCTCGGCCTCCCCGGACCCCAACGGGTCCCGGAGGCCGAGGTCACGGTGGTCACGGGTCAACGGTCACCGGTCGCCGGTCGCCGGTCGCCGGTCACAGCACCGGTACTCGGTGTTCATTCAGTCCCGGTCACCGCTGGGGGGCTCGCACGGGGCGGCGAAGCACTGCCACTGCTGGCCGCCGTCGTCGTGCCTGCCGGGACGGTGGTCGCCCCACTTGTCGTGACGGCCCCCCTTGCCGTGGTCATTCCCCTTGCCGTGGCCCCACTTGTCGTGGTGGTTCCCCCCGTCGTGGTGGTCCTCTTCCGGCGTGCTGCCGCCGGGGGGCTCGCAGGGGGCGGCGATGCACTGCCACTGCTGCCCCCGGTCCGGGACGTGCACCCCGTCGGCGACATCCGCCACGCCCCTCTGCGGCGCCGCCGTGGTGGTGGCGAAGGCGGTCGTGGGGACGAGCACGCCTCCCGCGGCGATGGCGGTCGAGGCTACGAGCAGGGCGAGGCGTCGGGGTCGAAAGGAGTGGGTCATGGTTGTTCTCCTCGGGAAGGAAACCGGAGTGGACCCCTCCAGTACGCCGCGTCCGTCTCGTCCCGTCATGTCGCTGCATCTCGTGCCTTGACAGAGGGAAGAGCCTCTGACCTCAGCTCGGGTTGCCGGCGCGCTCACGGGCTCCCGGACCTCGAAGTGGTTCTCGGTGCCTCCCGGGCGGCAGCCCTCCGTGTCGGGGCGCTCCCCGTACCCGGCCGGCACCCGCGAGCTCGGCGCGCGGCAGTTCTGGTGCGCCCGGACCGCTTCGACGGGGTCGATCAGCCACCGGGCCGCCGAGAAACCGTCCTGCCGGTCACCCAGCCCCAAGTGCGTTCGCCCTACACGCGCATGACGTAACGTCTTGGGCGTCTATGGCGTTACCGGATACCGGGCGGGAGGGGTCCATGGGCGGATTCGGGCGGTACCTGGCGGCGGCCGTGTCCGCGCGCATCTCCTCCGAGGGCATGGGGATGGCCGTGGTGCTGCTCGCGCTGGAGCGCACCGGGAGCGCGGCGCACGGGGCGTTCGTCCTGACGGCCTGGCTGGCCCCGCACGTCCTGGCCGCTCCGCTCGCGGGCGCCGCGGCGGCCCGGACCCGCCGACCGCGCCTGTTCCACGCCGGGGCCCTGGCCGGGTTCGCGGCGGCCGTCGCGGCGCTGACCGTCCTGCTCGGCCGGGCTCCCGTACCGCTGGTGCTGGCCGTGGCGGTGCTCGGCGGCTCCTGCGGGCCGATGGTGACGGGCGGGCTGTCCAGCCTGATCACCGTCCTGGTCCCGGCCGGGCCCGGGCGCGACCGGGCGTACGGCTGGGACGCCGCGACGTACAACGCGGCGGCGGTCACCGCGCCGGCGGCGGTCGGCCTGGTCGCGGCGCTGGGCTCGGCCGGGCCCGCCATGGGCGTCCTGGCGGCGTCCGGAGCCCTGGCCGCGGTGCTGGCGGCCACCCTTACGTACGAGGACCAAGGCGCGGGCCCGGCCCCGGGCGCACCCAGGGCGGGGCTGGGCGCGGGGCTCGCGGCCCTGTGGCGGGTCCGGGAGCTGCGGGCGGTCACCTCGGCCACCACCCTTGGCTTCGTGGGCATCGGCTCGCTCACCACCGTCTCGGTGCTGCTGGCCACGGAGCTGGGCAGCCCGGGCGGCGGCGGCGTGCTGATGACGGCCTTCGCGGTGGGCGCGCTGGGCGGCTCGCTCACGCTCGGCCGGATCACGTCCGTGGAGCCCGGCCGGCTGGTGCGGTGGGCGCTGGCCGGAACCGGTGCGGCCCTCGCGGCGGCCGCGTTCGCCCCGTCGGTGGCCGTGACGGCGGTGGTGTTCGCGCTCGCCGGGGTGTGCGACGGGCCGTTGCTCACGGCCACGCTGCGGATCCGCGCGCGGTACGCGCCGGACGGGGTGCGGACCCAGGTGTTCACCCTGGGCGCGGGGCTGAAGTTGACGGCCGCGTCGGCCGGGGCGGCCCTGGTGGGGATCGCGGCCGACGCGCCGGCGGCGGCGCTGCTGACCGGGATAGCCGGGCTGCTGCTCGCGGCGGCGCTGCTGCACGCCCTGACGGTGGTGCGGGAGCCCGGGCGGCGGGGGCGGTCCGAAGGGCCCGACCGCAGCGGAGCTACAGGGCCGTCGGGAGGTTCCGCCACAACCGCGGCACGTCTGGGGACTCCTGAAGGGCCCTGAGCGTGGCCGGGTGCGGGGCGGCGTGCAGCTCGGGGTGGTCGATCTCGCCGAGTTCGGGGCGTACGGGGAAGGCCAGTCGTTCCCGGTCGAGGTCGAACCGGGCGTCCACCCCTGGCTTGTTGCCGCGCGGGTCGAGACGGGACCAGCGCGTGGTGCCGGGGAGCCGCAGGGCGACCAGGCCGTGGACCATGGGGTTCGTGCCGTCGTCGTCCACGAGGCGCTGGTAGCACAGGGCCCCCGGGATGCCCTGGGCGCGGAGCAGGGCGACGAGGGCGTGGGCTTTGGCGTAGCAGATGCCGTTGCGTGTGATGAGGACGTCGGACGCGCGCCAGGCGACGCGCGGGTCGCCCGAATCGGCCGAGTGCGGGATGGTGTCGCGGACGAATTCGAAGGCGGCCTGAGCGTATGAATATGCGTCACCACTGGAAGACCACAGGGTGTCGGCGGCTTCCTGGACGACCGGATGCCAGTGGTCGATCGCCTCGCCGGACGCCAGGTAGGCGTGAATATCGGGGCTCTGCTGGATCAGCTGCATGGCCGAAGCATAGGTAAACCCCCGGCCGTAGATCAATAGATTTTCGGCCGAAGGTATAATTATGCAAGCTCAGGGGTGTGCCGCCTCGGCCGTCTCTTTCGGATCTTGTCGGCCGAGCCCGCGGCGTCCGGTGCCGTGCCCGGCAAGGCGGAGGGGCGCCCGTGTACTGGACGTACTCGGGCGC
>NZ_JBSGZP010000816.1:0-2939 GCF_053611065.1 Streptomyces sp. NPDC054840 | reverse complement strand
CCGGTGCGCCGTGTGCGCGCCGGGGCCGACGTGTGGAGCGGTACGGAGCCTCGCGGCCGCCGTGGGCTCAGGCGGCGAGGCCGAGGGCCGCCATCCGCTTGGTGTGCGCCTTGGTGATGCGAGTGAACATCTCGCCGACGGCCGCCAGGTCGAAGCCGGCCGCCATCCCGTCGACGCCGCCGACCAGCATGGTCGAGAGCGCGTCGCGCTCGGCGACCACGCGCTGGGCCTGCGAGAGGGCCTCGCCCATCAGCCGGCGGGCCCACAGCGCGAGCCGGCCGCCGCAGCGCGGGTCCGCCTCGATCGCCGCGCGGACCTTCTCGACGGCGAAGTTGCCGTGGCCGGTGTCGTCGAGCACGCCGAGCACGAGGGCGCGGGTGTCGGTGTCCAGGTGGGAGGCGACCTCGCGGTAGAAGTCACTGGCGATGGAGTCGCCGACGTAGGCCTTGACCAGGCCCTCCAGCCAGTCCGACGGCGCGGTCTGGCGGTGGAAGTCGTCGACGCCCTTCGCGAAGGGCTCCATGGCGGCGGTGGGCTCGACCTCGATCGCCGCGAGCCGGTCCCGCAGCCGCTCGAAGTGGTGGAACTCGGCGGAGGCCATCGCGGCGAGCTCGGCCTTGTCGTCCAGGGTGGGCGCGAGCTTCGCGTCCTCCGCGAGGCGCTCGAAGGCCGCGAGCTCGCCGTACGCGAGCGCACCCAGCAGGTCCACGACGGCGGCCCGGTACTGCGGCGAGGCAGAGGCGGCGGCCCAGTCCTGGGAGGCGATACCCACGGCTTCGCCGGGTGCGCTGTCGTCGGCGGGCGAGGCGTTTTCTACGGTCGACATGCCTCGCACAATAGCCCGCCGAATGGCCCCCCAAGGCACCATGCCGGTTCCTTGCCTGTCCAGCTGAACGCGCCTCCCCGGTGAATTCACCCGACACACCTGCGCGATTCCGGGGTACAGTGGTAATGCGCCTGCCGAATACTCGGCGGGCCATCCCGAATGAGGATGCCCGGTCGGTGGCCCGATCGGCTCCAACCGACCGCCCTCGGTGCAGTGCGTACGTTCATACGTACCGCCTACCACGAGGGGCCCCCTCAGCGGCAGATGCGCCTGAGCGAAGGCTAGTGGTCCCGCGCAGCTTCGTACGTAGCAGTACTGCAAGCACGGCACGGTACGACCCCCCTCGCCGCCTCGCGCCGCGTCTCACAGAAGAGGCAGCACCCTGACTACGTTCCGAGACCTCGGGATCTTTCCCGAGACGGCCGAAGCCCTCGAGGCCGTCGGCATTGTGTCCCCCTTCCCGATCCAGGAGATGACCCTCCCCGTCGCCATGTCCGGCACGGACGTCATCGGCCAGGCCAAGACCGGTACCGGCAAGACGCTCGGTTTTGGCCTTCCCCTGCTGGAGCGCGTCGTCGTCCCCGCGGACGTCGAGGCCGGCCGTTCCACGCCGGATCAGCTCACCGACGCCCCGCAGGCCCTCGTGGTGGTTCCGACCCGCGAGCTGTGCACCCAGGTGACCAACGACCTCCTGACCGCGGGCAAGGTCCGCAACGTCCGCGTCCTCGCCATATACGGCGGCCGCGCGTACGAGCCCCAGGTCGAGGCGCTCAAGAAGGGCGTCGACGTCATCGTCGGCACCCCGGGCCGCCTGCTCGACCTGGCCGGACAGAAGAAGCTCGATCTCTCCCAGGTCAAGGCCCTCGTCCTCGACGAGGCCGACGAGATGCTCGACCTGGGCTTCCTGCCCGACGTCGAGCGGATCATGAGCTACCTGCCGGCCAAGCGCCAGACGATGCTGTTCTCGGCGACCATGCCGGGCGCGGTCATCGGACTGGCCCGCCGGTACATGACGCAGCCGACGCACATCCGTGCCGTCTCCGAGGACGGTGAGGGCGCGACCGTCGCCAACACCACGCAGCACGTCTTCCGTGCCCACAACATGGACAAGCCGGAGCTCGTCTCCCGCATCCTGCAGGCCGAGGGCCGCGGGCTCGCCATGATCTTCTGCCGTACCAAGCGCACCGCGGCCGACATCGCCGAGCAGCTGGAGAAGCGCGGCTTCGCGTCCGGCGCCGTCCACGGCGACCTGGGCCAGGGTGCGCGCGAGCAGGCGCTGCGCGCGTTCCGCAACGGCAAGGTCGACGTGCTGGTGTGCACCGACGTCGCCGCGCGCGGTATCGATGTCGAGGGTGTCACCCACGTCATCAACTACCAGACGCCCGAGGACGAGAAGACCTTCCTGCACCGCGTGGGCCGTACCGGCCGCGCGGGCAAGAAGGGCATCGCCGTCACCCTGGTCGACTGGGACGACATCCCGCGCTGGCAGCTGATCAACAAGGCGCTGGAGCTGGACTTCCACGACCCGGTGGAGACGTACTCCACGTCTCCGCACCTGTACGAGCAGATGAACATCCCGGCCGGCACCAAGGGCGTCCTGCCGCGCGCCGAGCGCACGCGGGCCGGCCTGAACGCCGAGAACCTGGAGGACTTGGGCGAGACCGGCGGCCGCGGTGGCCGTGGTGGCCGCTCAGGTCCGGCGGCCGCCGCCGTGGTGACCGAGGAGCGTCCGGCCCGTACCCGTACGCCGCGCCAGCGCCGCCGCACCCGTGGCGGGACGGAGTTCACCGAGGACGCCGAGGCCGTCGCAGCGGTGACCCCGGTCCAGGCTCCCGAGGCCCCCGCGGCCCCGGCCGCCGACGAGCCGCGCCGCCCGCGCCGCCGCCGTACCCGGGTGGCCGCGGTGCCGACCCAGGCCGCCGTGGCCGCGCCGGTCGCCGAGGCTCCGGCCCGGGTCGCCGTGGTGACGCCGGTGACCCCGGTCGCCGAGGTCGTCGCCGAGGAGGCTCCGGCCCGTCCGAAGCGCGTCCGTACCCGCAAGGTCGTCGAGACCGAGCCGGAGCCGGACTTCCAGATGCCGCCGCTGGTCGAGCCCGTCCGGGCCCGGCGCACC
>NZ_JBSGZP010000815.1:0-2961 GCF_053611065.1 Streptomyces sp. NPDC054840 | reverse complement strand
CTCCGGTACACGGGCGCCCCTCCGCCTTGCGCTGCACGGCCCCGGACTCCGCAGGCCGCGCCCTGGCGGTGTCCAGGCCCGGCCGGTGATCGAGGTGCGGGGGTACGCGGGGCGGAGCCCCCCGTCACCCCCGCACAGGGGGCGGTCAGCCCCGTACCCCGCACAGGTGCAGCAGTGCGGCCACACCCCGGTAGGGGTCGATCCGCCCGGCGCGGTCCTCGGCGGCCAGCAGGCGCTCCAGCTCCTCGTCGGGCGGCAGGACCTCGCCCGCCTCGGTGCCGTCGGTGAAGACGCGGACGCCGTACCAGGACTGCAGCGGCGCACCGATCCCCGACAGGGTGGCCGTCAGTCCGGCCAGCCGGTCCGCGCGGACGTCCAGGCCCAGCCGGTTCGTGTAGTCGGTGGAGTCGAACGCGGCCAGCGCGCCCGTCCAGTCGCCGTCCAGGCCCGGCCGCATGGCGAGCGCGTCGCCGTTGCGCACCAGGAGGGACAGCAGCCCGCCCGGGGCCAGCATCCGGGCCAGCCCGGCCAGCATGGCGTCCGGTTCGGGCACGTACATCAGCACCCCGTGGCACAGGACCACGTCGAAGCTGCCCGGCAGGAAGTGGGCGCCGGTCTCGCGCCCGTCACCCTCCAGGAGGCTGACCCGGTCGCGGATCCCGGCGGGCTCCGCGGCCAGCGCCTCACGGGCGACGGCCAGCATGCCGGGGTCCTGCTCCAGGCCCGTCACCTTGTGCCCGGCGCGCGCCAGCCGCAGTGCCTGCGTGCCCTGGCCCATGCCGACGTCGAGCACGCGCAGCCGCTGCCCGACCGGGAAGCGCTGCGCGATCTGCTCGTCGATCTGTCGGCCCACCAGCTCCTGTCGGACGGCGTTACGCAGTCCGCCCAGGCCTTCCAGCCAGAGTCGGGCGCCTTCCGCGAAGCCTTCCCCCGAGGCGCCGGGCGTCGGTCGGCTCAGGGCCGTTCCCCACGCTTGACCTGCGGCTTCGGGAGACGGAGCCGGCGCATCTGGAGGGTGCGCATGAGGCCGTAGGCGATGGCGCCGCGGCGGGGCTCGTCCGGGAAGCGCGTGACCAGGGCCTTGCGGAGGCGGAAGACCAGGCCGATGGAGTCGAGGAGGATCAGGACGATCACACCGAGCCACAGCATCAGCGCGATGTTCTGGATCGACGACTGCCGCACCATGCTCAGCACCAGGATGACCACCGCCAGGGGCAGGAACATCTCGGCGACCGAGTAGCGGGAGTCCACGTAGTCGCGGACGAACCGGCGCACGGGGCCCTTGTCACGGGTGGGCAGGTAACGCTCGTCGCCATTGGCCAGCGCCTCGCGCTGCTTGGCCATCTCGGTACGGCGACGCTCACGGGCTCGCTTGGCATCCTCCTTGCGATTGCCGGTCGAGGCCACCACGGCCTTGCGCTGCGACTGGGCCACAGCACGCTTCGGCGTAGGGCGGCCCTTCGGGGCCTGCGGGTCACGGGGCTGCGAGAGGTCGGCGCTCACCTTGTCGGTGGCGGCGGCCTTCTCTTCCTTGGAGGAGCGGCTACCAAACACAAAACCCAAGCCTACGTGGTTGCGGGCATGGGCCCCACCCCGCTGGGGAACGATCCGGCAACGGCGGGCGTCCTTCCCCTTGCACGGTACGTGCGGTGGGCCGCCCTCCTGGGATCACCTACTCCTCACGCCTGATGGGGCGCGGGTGTAGTCGTCCTGGAGGAGGAGCGCATCCGTACTCGAACAGTGCGGTAATGGAGACAGGGCCCGTACTGTGGGTTCTGTCGGTGACCTGGAGCACAGTCCGTCTAGAAGGGGGCGCGCGAAGCCCATGAGCGGTGTCATGAAGCGTATGGGGATGATCTTCCGCGCGAAGGCGAACAAGGCCCTTGACCGGGCCGAGGACCCGCGCGAAACCCTCGACTACTCGTATCAGAAGCAGCTGGAGCTGCTGCAGAAGGTGCGCCGTGGAGTCGCCGACGTGGCGACCTCCCGCAAGCGCCTGGAGCTGCAGCTGAACCAGCTCCAGGGGCAGTCCGCCAAGCTGGAGGACCAGGGCCGCAAGGCCCTCGCCCTGGGCCGCGAGGACCTGGCCCGCGAGGCCCTGTCCCGGCGCTCCTCGCTCCAGCAGCAGGTCAGCGACCTGGAGGTGCAGCACCAGACGCTGCAGGGCGAGGAGGAGAAGCTGACCCTCGCCGCCCAGCGGCTGCAGGCCAAGGTGGACGCCTTCCGTACGAAGAAGGAGACCATCAAGGCCACCTACACGGCGGCCCAGGCGCAGACCCGGATCGCGGAGTCCTTCTCCGGCATCTCCGAGGAGATGAGCGACGTCGGCCTGGCCATCCAGCGGGCCGAGGACAAGACCGCGCAGCTGCAGGCCCGCGCCGGCGCGATCGACGAGCTGCTGGCCTCCGGCGCGCTCGACGACCGCAGCGGCCTCGGCTCCAAGGACGACATCCAGGCCGAACTCGACCGCCTCTCGGGCGGTACGGACGTGGAACTGGAGCTCCAGCGCATGAAGGCCGAACTGGCGGGCGGCCCGTCCGCCCAGCAGCAGGCCATCGAGGGCGGCGCGCAGGGCGACGGCCGGCAGCCGCAGACCCCGCACCGGTTCGACAAGCAGTAGGACGGGGGCCCGTCATGATTGTCCGCATCATGGGGGAAGGCCAGGTGGAAGTGGCCGACAGCCACTTCACCGAGCTCGACAAGCTGGACGACGATCTGCTCGTGGAGATGGAGAGCGGAGACGAGGAGGGCTTCCGGCGGACGCTGGGCGCGCTGCTCGACGCCGTACGGCGGCTCGGCACGCCGCTGCCGGACGACGCGCTGGAGCCGTCCGAGCTGATCCTCCCCGCCGCGGACGCCGGGCTGGACGAGGTCAGGGAGATGCTCAGCGACGACGGCCTGATCCCGGGCTGAGCCCCGGGCCGGGTGCACTGACGACGGCGGCGGGCCCGCCCCCTCGAC
>NZ_JBSGZP010000814.1:0-2966 GCF_053611065.1 Streptomyces sp. NPDC054840 | reverse complement strand
GGCCAGGGAGATGCCCGCCGACCGCGGGGACGGTTCCGGTCCGGGTTCCGGCTCCGGTTCCGATTCGGGTTCCGGTTCGGGCTGCGCAGCGGGTTCCGGATCCGGTGCGCCGCCCCACGACACCCGGTGGTCGCGGGGCCCGCCGAAGCCGACCTGGTGCCTGCGATCGGCCTGCCACACCACGGGCTCGGCGAACGCCTCGGCGACAACTACGGACGCGGGGGCGGTGACGGGCGCGGGCTCCGGCAACGCCTCGGTCATGGACGTCTCGTCGAGGAACACCGGCCCCGTCTCGTCCGCGCGCGGGGCGTGCCCCCCGCCGACGGCTGGTGCGGCGACGGGGGCGGGCGCGGCGACCGGGGCGGGCGCGGCCTGCGCGACAGGTGCCTGCTGCGGGGCAGGGCGGCTCGTGCCGGGAACCCAGGCCGCTCCGTTCCAGTAGCGGATGTACCCCGGGATGGACGGATCCGGGTAGTAGCCCTCGCGGGCCGCGTGCTCGCCGTCACCAGGGGAGGCCGTCATGTCCCCAACTCCGATCGTGGCTTGAGGCTTGTGCAAGGGAGGACCATAGCCAAGAACCGCCCCCCGGCAGGTCCGGTAACGGGAGAATCCAAGCAAACGAGCGAACGTCACCCTGCACGACGGTTTTCGGTCAGTCGAAAGAAATCGGCCAATCTCCGGTTCGCTGCCCGAAGTCGCGTCATACCCGGGCCCACTGCCGCTCTCCCCGGGTGTGGGGCACCGTCCGGCCCCGCACACCGAACCGAAGTGAGGCCGTCATGCACCACCCCGTCATCGAGCGCGAGCTGGAACTGAAGCTGGTCCTGTCCCCCGAGCGCAGCATCCCCGTCCCCGCCCGGCTCCTCTACGTGACGCACGACCCGTACGCCGTCCACATCACCTTCCACACCGGCTCGAACACCCCCGTCAACTGGACGTTCGCCCGCGAGCTGCTGGTCGAGGGGGTGTTCCGCCCCTGCGGCCACGGCGACGTCCGGATCTGGCCCACGAAGGTCGACAACAAGGCCGTACTCTGCATGGCGCTCACCTCCCCCGACGGCGACGCCCTCCTGGAGGCTCCCGCGACCTCCGTGTCGGCCTGGCTGGAGCGCACGCTGCGCGTCGTTCCGCCCGGCACCGAGGGCGAGCGGCTCGGCCTGGACGCCGCGCTGGCCGAGCTGCTCACCCCGACCCCGGCGGACGACCTGTGGCTGCGCGACCCGTGGCCGTCGGACGAGTCGGCGGACGGGGACCTGTGATGCGGGCCGTACGCACGCGCGGCGGCCCCGCAGGCCCGGCCGGACTTCGGCGGCCTCGCAGGCCGCGGGCCCGCAGGCCCGGCCGGACCTCGGCGGAGGCGTCAGAAGAGCTTGCCGGGATTGAGCAGCCCGAGCGGGTCGAAGGCCTGCTTGACGGCCCGCTGCATCTCCAGCCCCACCGGGCCGAGTTCGCGGGCCAGCCACTCCTTCTTCAGGACCCCGACCCCGTGCTCGCCGGTGATGGTCCCGCCCAGGGAGAGGCCGAGCGCCATGATCTGGCCGAAGGACTCGCGGGCCCGCCGCGTCTCGTCCTCGTCCGCGGGGTCGAAACAGACGATCGGGTGGGTGTTGCCGTCCCCGGCGTGCGCGCAGACCCCGATGAGCAGGTCCTGGGCGCGGGCGATGGCGGCCGTACCGTCCAGCATCTCGCCGAGCCGCGAGCGCGGTACGCACACGTCGTCGATCATCGTCGCCGGCCGCAGCGCCTCCAGCGCGGGGAAGGACATCCGGCGAGCCTGCAGCAGCAGTTCGGACTCCGCCTCGTCGTCGGCGGGCACGACGGCGGTGGCCCCGGCGGCCGTGCACAGCGCGCCGACGGCCGCGAGGTCCTCGGGGGCGTGCGGGGTGTCGAAGGCGGCCAGCAGGAGGGCCTCCGTGACCTCGGGCAGCCCCATCTTCCCCAGGGCGTTGACGGCCCGTACGGTCGTCCGGTCCATCAGCTCCAGCAGCGAAGGGGTCAGGCCCGCCTCCATGACGGCGCAGACGGCATCGCAGGCGGCCGCCACGGAGGGGAACTCGGCGGCCAGCGCCAGCTGCCGGGGCGGCGCCGGCCGCAGGGCGAGAACGGCCTGGACGACCACGCCCAGGCTGCCCTCGGAGCCCACGAAGAGCCGGGTCAGGTCGTAGCCGGCCACGCCTTTGGCGGTACGCCGGCCCGTGCGCAGCAGTCTCCCGTCGGCCAGGACCACGTCGAGCCCGAGCACGTACTCGGCGGTGACCCCGTACTTGACGCAGCACAGGCCCCCCGAGGCGGTGCCGATGTTGCCGCCGATGGTGCACTGCTCCCAGCTGGAGGGATCGGGCGGGTAGTACAGGCCCTGCTCGGCGACGGCCCGTGAGAGCACGGCGTTGACCACGCCCGGCTCGACCACGGCGATCCGGTCGACGGCGCTGATCTCCAGGATCCGGTCCATCTTGACGAGCGAGAGGACGATGCAGCCGTCGGAGGCGTTGGCGCCGCCCGACAGGCCCGTCCGGGCACCCTGCGGAACCACGGGGATCCGCAGGGCCGTGGCAGTGCGGAGGACGTGCTGGACCTGTTCCACGGTCCGGGGCAGGACGACGGCGGCCGGCGTGCCGGCGGCGCAGAAGCTGGCCATGTCGGTGGCGTAGGAGGTGGTCACCTGGGGATCGGTGAGCAGTGCCTCGGCGGGGAGCCCTTCGAGCAGACCGGCCCGCAGACGTGCGAAGAGATCGTCATCCATGGGACCAGCGTGGCAGCCGGGGCCATCGGTGTGAACACGACCGCGCCCTCCTTCGGACACCTCCGTGAATTCTTCATATTGACGCACAGTGACCCCATGGACCGTATCGACGAGGAATCGCAGACACCGGCGCCGCCCGTGACCTTCACCGGCCGCAAGACGCTCGTGGCGGCCGCGGTCGCCGTGGTCCTGATCGCCGGGGCCCTGCTGATCCGGCCTGCCA
>NZ_JBSGZP010000813.1:0-2972 GCF_053611065.1 Streptomyces sp. NPDC054840 | reverse complement strand
GCTTCGTCCTGCGCCCGTCGGCTCCGCAGGACACCCGAACCGAAGCCAACCGAACCGGAAGCCTGTGAGGCCCCCGATGACGCTGTCCACGTCACGCCGCCTGCTCGTCCTCGCGGTGTCGGTGCTGCTGCTCGGTGGCCTCGCCGCCGCGCTGGTGCTGCGTTCCGCCTCCCGCGACGACAAGCCGTCGGCGGGCGGCCCGACGGTCGCCGCGGGGACCGTCACGCTGGACCGGCCCGGCTCCCTGACCTTCCTCAACGGTGGGCAGGGTCCGCACCGCGGGGCCCTCGCCTCGGTCCCGGTCGACGCGCCCGAGTCCGAGCGCACCGCCTCCGGACTGGGCTGCCGGCGCTTCTACGCCGCCGGGGGCACCGGCGTGTGCCTGCGCTCCACGCCGGGCGCGCTCGCCCAGGACAACACGGCCCTGATCGTCGACTCCGACCTGCGCACGCTGCGCAGCTTCCCCCTCGCGGGCACCCCCAGCCGAGCCCGGGTCTCGCCCAGCGGCCGGTTCGCCGCCTGGACCGTCTTCGTCTCCGGCGAGTCCTACGGCGCCGCCTTCTTCTCCACCCGTACCGCGATCGTGGACACCCGCACCTGGAAGCTGGAGGCGAACCTGGAGGAGTTCGCCATCGACATGGACGGCCGGAAGCACCGCGCACAGGACGTGAACTTCTGGGGGGTGACCTTCTCCCGGGACGACGACACCTTCTACGCCACCGTCTCCACCGGCGGCGAGACCCACCTGGTCAAGGGTTCGATCTCGGGACGCAGCGTCAAGACCCTCGCCAAGAACGTCGAATGCCCCTCCCTGTCCCCGGACGAGACGCGCATCGCGTACAAGAAGCGGGTCCGGGCCGGGGCCTCGCTCTGGCGCGAGCACGTGATGGACCTCGCGACGCTGCGCGAGCACGCGCTCGCGGAGAAGCGCAGCGTGGACGACCAGGCCGCCTGGCTCGACGACCGTACGCTCGCCTACGGCCTGCCCACCGACGGCGCCACCGACAGCACGGACCTGTGGACCGTCCCCGCCGACGGCAGTGGCGCCCCACGGCTGCTGGCCCCCGGCGCCTCCTCCCCGGCCCTCCTCGGCTGACACCCCATCGGCCTCGGGGGTATCAGGCCCGGTTTTCACGAAGGCCCCGTACCCGTGCGACGAGTGCGGCGTTTGCGTTGAGGGTCTCGGACTTGTCGCCGCCGAGCGAACCGTTCAGGACGGCCCGGCTGCTTGGCGTTCTTGGCCACCCAGTCCATCCCGGCGATCATCCCGGCATAGGTGCCCTTGCCGTCGCAGCCCAAGACCCGGACGCTGACGAGACTGGCCTTGCGCGCGACCCCGTACGTCGCGCCCGCGACCGTGCCCGCGACGTGCGTGCCGTGGCCGTTGCAGTCCATGCCCTCCTTCCCGTCGACCACAGAGTCGAAGCCGAAGGTGGCGCGGGTGTTGTCAGGGCCGCCGAACTCGGCGTGCTGGTAGTCGATGCCGGTGTCCAGGATGTACGCGGGCACCCCCGCACCGTTGCCCTCGGTGGTGAAGTTGTTGTCGAGCGGCAGCTGCTGCTGGTCGATGCGGAGTTCCACACGCTGCAGGACCCCGCGAATGCCACCCGGCTCAGAGGCGACGGAAATCCCTGGCCCGAGGCGGACACTCGAGGCCAGTGGGGTGAGGGAGCCTACTCCTGGGGCTCGTTGGACGAGGCGGTCCGCTATGCGGAGCGCATTCGCGGACGCGCTGAGCCAGAGCAGGCCATCGAGGTGGAGGTCCTCACCTTCAAGGTGTCGGCGGAAGACTTCGCCAAGATGAACAAGGTGGATATCACCAAGATGACGCCTGACAAGATGGATGAGTTCTTCGAGAAACACAGCCGCCTCTACAGTGAGGCCGGAGCGCAGCCGCACAGCTTCGACTACGTCCGAGGTCCCACTGAGTGAAAGTGATCCGAAAGTTCAAGTACCGGTTCAGGAGCCCGCTCGGCGGACTGGCGGCGGACCTCTCGGCGCGGACCGTGCCACCAGGCGAAGCAACAGCGCCCTCCGTGGGGATCTACCGAGGAGTCCGTCTGCTGCTTCCCGGCGCGGGTATGTACTGGGAGGACCTGGCCTGGCTCTCCTTCGTCGTCGCGCTCCGTGCCGAGGATCTGTGCGCCAGGTATCCGGAGGGCGTGTACCTGGAGATCGTGGCCCTCGACTTTCCGCTGTCCGACTACCGGCCGGAGGTTGCCGCCCTTGCCATGGACGGGTGGCTGCGAGAGGAATTCGACCTGCCCGATACAGGAATCACTTGTTCGTACTCGGGCGGCGCGGATCCCTATGTCTTCGTATGGGGTGGTGCGGAGCCGCCGCTACGGAGCCCGCGACTCTAGATGCCGAGGACCGGTGCACCTGTGACGCGGAGGACCAATTGAGGCGCGACCGGGCCACCAAGGGAGCGCACCTTCACCTACCCATGGAGAACCGGCCGTGACCGGCATCGAATTCCTCGCCTCGTTCCTCAGGACCGGACGCCTGCACGGGGTCGGCATCGGCTCCACCCTCGGCGAGGTCGACCGGGCCGTCCGCCACCGCTTCGTCGACGTGGTCGACGACGAGGGCGAGTCGCTGCGCCGCGACTACGGATTCGTCGAGTTCTACTTCAACCCCGGCGACGAGTGGGTGATGTCCGGCGGCTCCATCGAGTTGCACCGGCTCGCGTCCGGCCAGGACATGGCGAAGGACTGGGCCCGGTCCATGGGGGTCGAGTTCCCCCGCTGCATCGCCTGGGAGGACGTGCGCGACGAACTCGCGCGGGTCCCCGGAGCCCCGCGACTCAAGGTCAGCGACCAGGGCGGCTTCCTCGAATACCGGGCGGCGGCGTCCAACGTCTCGGTGATCGTCGTGGACGACGAGGAGGAGGAGCGGGGCTACCACGCGGGGCACGGGGACGTGTGGAGCGTCGGCCTGTGGGCGCTCATACGGGCGAAGTGACCGTCCGG
>NZ_JBSGZP010000812.1:0-2980 GCF_053611065.1 Streptomyces sp. NPDC054840 | reverse complement strand
GCTGAGCGCTTCGCGGAGGTCGGCGGCACGCCCTGCGCGGCGCTGAGCCTGCCGTACTCGCCCGAGCAGGTCACGGCCCGGCGCCCTGATCGCGCGTCGCGCGGTGGATACCGGGTATGGCGACCCTGGCCGTGTGACGGGGTGCCGTGTTGCTCGGTGTCCTCAACGTTTTCGGTTGCGCCGTTCGATCGCTCCTTCCCTGGTGGTCCGGTTGTCACGGGGGACGTCTACCCGGCGCTCCGCGCGGCATTCCACACTTTGCGCCTGACAGGGCGGGTTTGGGCGAAACCAGACGGGTTAGGTGCATTCCGTGAACCGTCATTCCGCGGAAGCGCCGCAGGGAGTTCCGCCCCCCGTCGGGCTGGGGCCGCCGACGCCGGATGACGGCGTGCTGCCGAAGGACCACACGCAGGCGATCCTGGAGACCACCAAACGCGTGGCGGCACTGCTCAAGCAGTCCGGGCAGCCTTTCGCCCTCGCCGGCAGCGTGGCCGCATTCGCCCATGGCCTACCCGCCCGTTTCCAGCACGACACCGACTTCTGTGTCCGCCCGGAGGACGCCGACGCAGTGGTCAAAACACTGGAGGACGGTGGCATCGCGATGCGCCGCGCCCCGGAGGACTGGCTGGTCAAGGGCAGGTCCGGCGGCGAGGAGATCGACCTGATCTTCGAGCTCGCCCGGCGGCCGGTCAGTACCGCACTGCTGGAACGGTCGAGCGTCAAAGCGGTCGACTCGGTGTGGATGCCCGTCCTCGCGCCCACCGACCTGATGGACGGCCGTCTCTCCGCGCTCTGCGAGCACTACTGCGACTTCGGCGACCTGCTGCCCATGGCCCGGATGCTGCGGGAGCAGATCGACTGGGACCGGCTGGACCGCGACCACCGCGACGCCCCGCTTCCCGATGCCTTCCTGTACCTGCTCGAACGCCTCCACGTCATCGCCCCGCGCACCCGCTCGGGGGGATCGGAGGGAACCACGTGACTTCCACCGAGCTCATCGAGTACCGCATCGAGCACCTGCGCGACCGGCTGGCTCGCGAGGAGCTCGCCGAACTGGGCGTAAGGATCGAGCTGCGCGGCTCCCGGGTCGCCATCTGGGGAAGCGTCGCCGATCCGGACTGCCGGTCCGCGCTGCTGCGCATCGCCGGGGAGGAGCTCTCGGACGTGCCCTGGCAGGTGGACCTCACCGTGAGCCGTGGCGGCCCACCCGACCATTCCGAGGAGCTCTCGTGATCCGCGTCGCCGCCGTCGGGGACATCCACCTCGGACCGGGCAGCGCCGGGCTGCTCCGGCCTGCGTTCGACACCCTCGGCTCCTGCGCCGACCTGCTGCTCCTGGCCGGTGACCTGACACGGCACGGCACTCCCGAAGAGGCCCGGGTCGTGGCCGGCGAGGTGAGCGGGCTGCCGGTACCCGTGGTCGCCGTGCTCGGCAACCACGACTACCAGAGCGACCAGGAGAAAGCCGTCACCCGGGAACTGACGGCGGGAGGCGTGCACGTCCTGGAAGGCGAATGCATCCTGCTCGACATCGGCGGTACGCGGGTCGGCGTCGCCGGGACCAAGGGCTTCGGCGGAGGCTTCGCCGGACGCAGCGCCAGCGAGTTCGGCGAACCGGAGATGAAGGCCTTCATCCGCTACAGCCGGTCCTGCGCCACGGGTCTCGGCCGGGCCCTGCGCGAGCTCCGCGACCAGGGCGCGGCACTGCGCATCGCCCTCACCCATTACGCGCCCGTACCGGACACCCTGGCGGGCGAGCCTCCGGAGATCCACCCCTTCCTCGGCAGCTACCTCCTCGCGGAGGCGATCGACGGGGAAGGCGCGGACCTCGCCGTCCACGGGCACGCCCATATGGGCACGGAGCACGGCATGACGGCGGGCGGGGTCCGGGTGCGCAACGTCGCGATGCCCGTCATCGACCAGGCCTTCGCCGTCTACCACCTGTCCCCCGGTCTTCCTCCCGCCGAAGTCGGGACGGCCGGGCCAGTGCCACCGCCTCTCCACCACCCGGGAGGCACGCCGTGACCGCCCGGCCTCGCCGACCGCACGGGCACGGCCGCTGCTCTGTATCCACCTCTACGTCCACCTGAGCGGAGCCGGCGCGGGCGTCGACCGCTAACTCCCGCGCCGCGCGGTCGGCGGTTGGCCTCGCCCGCCGGAGATGTCGAGCGTCGAGCGTCGAGCAGGACCGGAAGCAGTTGCGCCCGCTCATGCCAGGACTCGGTATCCCCGTGATGATGTGCAGCAGGACCGCCCTGGGCTGGCCGGCGGAGAGGGCTCAAACGCTGCCGATGGCCGTCCGTCAGGCTCTCCGCCGGGGAGCGGGCCGACGGCGTCCTGGCCCGGCCACCCGGTCACCCGGCATCACCCGCCAGCACACCCGGTGACGTAAAGAGAGCGGTATGTCGCGTCCATGTCGGTCGCCTGCCGCGCCGCTCACCGGAGCTCCTGGCGTGGGCAGGAACACGGCCGGCGTGCGAGGCAGCCCGCACGGCCGCCGATGGTTGCGGGCGAGCCGGGGACGGGACGAGTATGGAGAGGTCCACCCGGCTGTTCGGGCGAGGCGAGGCCATCATGCGAAGCGATTGCGACATCCACATCAGACGCTACGGCGCGACCCTCGTGGTCACCCCCGTCGGAGACCTGGACGCGGACTCCGTCCGGGCTCTGGACGCGGTGCGGGCGACTCTCGACCAAGACGTTGCGGCGGTGGCGTGCGACATGCGCCGCTTGTCGTTCCTCGACGTCGTCGGCCTCCACCATCTGCTCGACCTCGCCCGCGACACCCGCTCCCGGGGCGTCGCCTTCTTCGCCTACCACTGGCAGGCCCAGCCCCAGCAACTCCTCGGTTTCACCGACGAGCTCCTCCAGGGCGACGGCCAGGACCGCCGTACCGCGCCCGCCCGGCTCCTGCGCCGCACGCTGCGAGAGGCAGCGGAATCCGCACGCGCCACGGGCGCGGCCCGCGCCGACACGGTCGG
>NZ_JBSGZP010000811.1:0-2981 GCF_053611065.1 Streptomyces sp. NPDC054840 | reverse complement strand
GTGGGGTCTGCCGGGCGGCGTGGTGCCCGGGGATCGTCGGGTCAGCCGGCCATGCTCACGCGGAGGCTGAGCGGACGCATGTCCGTCCACACCCGCTCGATGTGCGCCAGGCACTCCTCCTTGGTGCCGCGTACGTCCTGGTCGTGCCAGCCGAGCGGGACGGGCCGGCCGGCCTCCCAGAGGGAGTACTGCTCCTCGTCGTTGGCCACGACCAGGTACTGCTGCGGGGACGCGTCGTTCACGGTGTTCTCCTCGATGGATCAGGGATGCGGAAGGGATAAGGGGTGGAGCGGGTCAGGAGGGCAGGGCCGCGGCCAGCAGCTCCGCCAGGGCGGCGCAGTGCGGGGGGTCCACCAGGTCGTGGTGGTTGCCCGGCACCGCCGCCCGTTCGACGCCGGCCGCGGTGCGCGGCCGCCAGGCCGCCGGGTCCACCAGCGGGGTCGCGAGCTCCGGGTGCCGCTCGTCGACCGTGAAGAGGTGCAGGCCGACGGCGAGGACGGCGTCCGTGCGGTAGGCGGCGGAGGCCGCCCCGTTCGCCTCGGCGACCCGCAGCAGTCGGCGCAGGGCCTCCGTGGGGGACGTACGGGGGAGGGTGCCCTCCTCGCGGCCCCGGCGCACCAGGGCGTCGAGCAGTTCCTCCTCGTCCAGTTCGCGCGCCGAGCCGGCGTCGATCCCGGCGGCGATGCCGTACCGCAGCAGGTCCGGATCGCCCGGCCCGGGAGCCGTACCGGACCGGCTGCCGGGAGCCGTCCCCGGCGCGGCCGCGTCGATCAGGCCGAGGAAGGCGACCTCCTCACCGGCGGCCTCCAGCCGGGCGGCCATCTCGTAGGCCACCGTCCCGCCGAACGACCAGCCGGCCAGCAGGTACGGGCCGTGCGGCTGCTCCTCGCGGAGCGCGGCCAGGTAGCGCTCGGCCATCTCGGGCACCCGATCCAACGGCCGCTCGCCGGTGTTGTAGCCCACCGACTCCAGGCCGAGGATCCGCCGGTCGCCGCCGGGGCGGGCGGACAGGTCCCGCACCAGGTCCCGGTAGCAGACGACGTCGCCGCCCCGCGGGTGGACGAGGACCAGCGGCGGCCGGGACGGGTCCCCGTCGGCCAGCGGGACCAGCAGCCTCGCCGCGGCCGCCCCCGCATCCGGCAGCGCCTCGCACAAAAGCTCCACGGTGCGCCGGCGGAACACCAGGTTCAGCGGCAGCTCCACCCCGAACTCCCGGCGCACGGCCGCCATCAGGGCGAACGCCTTGAGCGAGTGGCCACCGAGTGCGAAGAAGTCGTCGCGCACCCCGATCGGGGCCGTCCCCAGCGTCTGCTCCCACAGCCGCGCCATCCGCAGCTCGGTCGTGTCGCGCGGAGCGATCCGCCCCGCCCCGTCGCCGCGCGCCACGTCCGCCGAAGGAGCGGGCAGCGCCTTGCGGTCGAGCTTGCCGTTCGGGGTGAGCGGGAGTCGCTCCAGCGCGGTGAGGACGGCCGGAACCATGTACTCGGGGAGGTCCTGGCGCAGGAAGTCGCCGAGTTCCCGCACGTCGCCCTCCTCGTCCCGCCAGGTCACGTAGCCGGCCAGGACGGCGTCCACCCCCGTGCCGTGGACGGCCACCGCCGCCCCCAGCACCCGCGGGTGGCGGGCGAGCGCGGACTCGATCTCGCCGAGCTCCATGCGGTGGCCGCGCACCTTCACCTGGCCGTCCGCCCGGCCCCGGTACTCCAGGCTGCCGTCCGCGAGCCGGCGTACGAGGTCACCGGTGCGGTACAGCCGGCCGCCCGCCGCGTACGGATCGGGCACGAAACGGTCCGCCGTGAGCCCCGGCCGCCCGTGGTAGCCGCGGGCCACCCCGTCGCCGCCGATGTACAGCTCACCGAACACGCCGACCGGGACCGGGCGCAGTCCCCCGTCCAGCACGTGCAGCCGGGTGTTGGCGAGCGCCGAGCCGATCGGCACCGGGCCCTCGCCGACCGGACCGGACAGCCGGTGCGCGGTGGACCAGACGGTGGTCTCCGTCGGCCCGTACACGTTCCAGACGGCGCCCAGCGCCGTACGCATCCGCTCGGCCAGGGCCGACGGCAGCGCCTCGCCGCCGCACAGCGCCCGTACGTGCGGCGCCTGCCAGCCGGACTCCATCAGCTGGTGCCAGGTGGCCGGAGTGGCCTGGACGACCGTCACCGGCGCCGAGTCCAGCTCCTTCGCGAGCAGGGTGCCGTCCCGTGCGGTCTCCCGGTCGACGACCCGTACGGTCGCCCCGCACACCAGCGGGACCAGCAGCTCCAGCACGGCGATGTCGAAGGAGGCCGTGGTGACGGCCGCGACCGTGTCCCCGGCCCTCAGGTCCAGCCTGTGCACCATGTCCCGGGTGAAGTTGGCCAGCGCCCCGTGCGGGACGGTGACCCCCTTCGGGCGTCCCGTCGAGCCCGAGGTGTACAAGGCGTACGCCGCCTGCTCCGGCTCCGGCCCCCGCTCCGGCGGCACCGGGCCGGGTCCGGCCGGCGTGCTCCCGTCCCCGGCCAGCGCGTCGAGGTCCACCACGGCGACCCCGTCCGGGGCCTGCGCGGCGGCGGGCAGTCCCGACACCACCAGCACCCGCGCGCCGCTGTCCGCGAGCATGTAGCCGATCCGGTCCGCCGGATAGCCGGGGTCCACGGGCACGTACATGCCGCCGGAGCGCAGCACGCCCAGCAGCGCCGCAGGCAGCAGCACGGAGCGCTCCGCGCAGACCGCCACCGCCGTCTCCGCACCCACACCGAGGCGGACCAGCTCCCGGGCCAGCCGGCCCGAGACCTCCCACAGCCCGGCGTACGTCAGGCTCCGCCCGCCGTCGTCCACGGCGACGGCCTCCGGCGTACGGGAGGCCTGCTCGCCGACGAGCACGGGCAACGGCCGGTCCGCGGCCGGCTCGGGGGACCCGCCGCCCGCGCGCAGGATCCGGCGCTCCTCGGCCGGACCCATCAGGGGCAGGGCGCCCAGCGGGGTCGAGGGATCGGCCACCG
>NZ_JBSGZP010000810.1:0-2994 GCF_053611065.1 Streptomyces sp. NPDC054840 | reverse complement strand
ACCTGAGAGGAACCACCCGCTCAGCCTGCGGGCCCTTGGGGCCCTGGGAGACGTCGTACTCGACGCGGGCGTTCTCCTCCAGCGACTTGAACCCGGTGGTCTCGATCGCGGAGAAGTGCACGAACACATCGGGGCCGCCGTCGTCCTGCTGGATGAAGCCGAAGCCCTTCTCCGAGTTGAACCACTTCACGATGCCTGTTGCCATCTGGCTGATCCTTCACAACGTTCCACTGCGGGCCGCACACGCGGCCGTTTCGATCCTGCCCAACCGTCCCGCGGAGCACACGCTGAACGCGGCCAACCGGAGCAAGCCGCACATTCGAACTTCTGACCGCCTTGTCCGCGAAAAGAGGGAGCGGATCGATCCGAAGCCCTTGGAGAGGCCCTTCGGGGGCCCGCCGCCCGCTTATGCACGCACCCTGTTCACGCACCGCTGTCCGCGGCGGGCAGCGGCACGGTGACCACCGGTGCGGCTGCCAGCAGCGCTGCGGATCGGCGCCGGGGGGCTGCCGCGAGTGCCCGCCGCGGCCCGCCGACCCGGCAGCCCAGGCACTCGGCGTGGCCCGCATGGGCGCCGGTGTCCCGGGTGCGCCAGTCCCAGTCGGCCTCCGGCCGGGGTCCGCTCGGCTTGCCCCACCCGGCGAGATGCAGCAGCCAGGTGACGATCCCGGCCACGACGACGACGCCGAGTCCGATCCAGATCCCGGGGACCCAGGCCGCACAGACGGCGGCGCCCGCTCCGGCGGAGCCCAGCAGGGCCAGGGTGGTTCCCGTCCAGCCGGCCACCGTGTGGCCGAGGTCTACGTGGCCGTGTGCGCTCATGGTTCTCCCAGGTCGGACCGACAGCAGTACGCTCGGAGAGCGGGAAGCTTATTTCGCGAGGTAAGCATCTCACTCACTAAGTAACTTAGATACTAAGGAGTATTTGGGTGCAGGGCAAGACCCGCCCCCCGGCCACGGCCGGCGAGGCGATTGCGCGCATGGACCAGTACGTGGCCCTGGGCATCGTCGGCCAGCAGGAGGTGGCGCAGCTGCTCGGGCTCAACGTCACCGACCTGACCTGCCTGGGCCACATCCTGGGCGCCGGGGACACCCCACTCGCCGCCGGTGATCTCGCCGGACTCCTGGACCTGACCACCGGAGCCGTCACCGGGGTGCTCAACCGCCTCGAACGCGCCGGATACGCGCGGCGCGTCCCCGACCCGGCCGACCGGCGCCGGGTCCGGGTGGTCGCCGACCCCAGGGCCGCGGCGCGGGTCGTCGCCGTGTACCAGCCGATGTACGACCGGCTGGCCACCCTCTTCGCCGATTACACCCCCGACGAGATCGCCGTGATCGCCGACTGGTTCGGCCGCGCGGCGGTCGAGATCCGCGCGCACTGTGCGCAGGTGCGGTCCGGTGAACTGACCGCCGGGGAGGTTTAGCCTCCGCTGGTACCATGGGCGGTTGACCATCTACTTATTTCTTCCCCTCCTTCTTTCTGCTTCGAAAGGTCCTGCATGAGGAATCCGTCAGCTCATGGGCGCTTCGGTGTGAAGGGCGGTGCCAAGGCCGGTGCCCGGACTCCCGCCAAGGCCTCCCGGACCCTCGGCCCGCAGGGTGAGTTCACGATGCACGCGCCGAAGGAGCCCGCGCTCGCGCCGGTGAAGTCCTTTGCCGAGCTCGACCTGCCCCTTGAGCTGGTGGAGACCATGGCCTCGCTGGCCGTGACGGAGCCGTTCCCGATCCAGGCCGCGACGCTCCCGAACGCGCTGGTCGGCCGGGACGTCCTCGGCCGCGGCCGGACCGGGTCGGGCAAGACCCTCGCCTTCGGCCTGGCGCTGCTGGCCCGTACGGCGGGGCAGCAGGCGGACCCGAAGCGACCACTGGCGCTGGTCCTCGTACCGACGCGTGAACTGGCGCAGCAGGTGACCGAGGCGCTGGAGCCCTACGCCGCGGCCCTGAAGCTGCGGATGGCCACCGTGGTCGGCGGGCTGTCCATCGGTCGGCAGGTGAGCTCCCTGCGGACCGGTGCCGAGGTCGTGGTGGCCACGCCCGGGCGGCTCAGCGACCTGGTCGGGCGGCGGGACGTACACCTGGAGCGCGTGAAGATCACCGTGCTCGACGAGGCCGACCAGATGTGCGACATGGGCTTCATGCCGCAGGTCACCGAGATCCTCGACCAAGTGCACCACGCGGGGCAGCGGATGCTGTTCTCCGCGACCCTGGACCGCAACGTCGACCAGCTCGTCCGGAAGTACCTGAAGGACCCGGTCTCGCACTCCGTCGACCCGCAGGCGGGCGCGGTGACGACGATGGACCACCACGTGCTGCACATCCACGCGGCCGACAAGATCTCGGCGGCGACCGAGATCGCGGCCCGGGACAACCGAGTGCTGATGTTCATCGACACCAAGCACGGGGTCGACCAGTTCGTGAAGCACCTGCGGGCCATGGGCGTGCGCGCGGAGGGCCTGCACAGCGGCAAGTCGCAGCCGCAGCGCACCCGGACGCTGGCGCAGTTCAAGAGCGGGGCCGTGACCGTCCTGGTCGCGACGAACGTCGCGGCGCGCGGCATCCACATCGACGACCTCGACCTTGTGGTCAACGTCGACCCGCCCGCCGACCACAAGGACTATCTGCACCGGGGCGGCCGCACCGCCCGGGCCGGCGAGTCCGGGCGGGTCGTCACCCTCGTCACCCCCAACCAGCGCCGGGACATGGTCCGCCTGCTCTCCGACGCCCGGATCCGGCCGACGATCACGCAGGTACGGTCCGGCGAGGCGGCCCTCAGCCGCATCACCGGCGCCAAGGCCCCCTCCGGGGTCCCGCTGGCGGGCTCCGCGCCGACCGACGCCAAGGGCAAGCCCTCGGGCTCGGAGCTCGCGTTCCGCGGCATGGGTACCCGCCCCGGCCGGGGCAAGGAGTCCCGCAAGACGATCGAAGCCCGCCAGCAGGCCGAGGCCCGCCGCGCGGCCCGGGTGCGCCGGGGCGTCTGACACGACACGCGTACGC
>NZ_JBSGZP010000809.1:0-2998 GCF_053611065.1 Streptomyces sp. NPDC054840 | reverse complement strand
GCCCCCCGCCCCGAAACCCCAGATCACGGACGCTGCCGTCGACAAGGCCGTCGCCCGCCTCGACCGCACCGTCGAGGACATGATGCGCCGCACCGGCGTCCCCGGTGTGTCCGTGGCCGTCGTCCACGACGACAAGGTCGTCCACATCAAGGGCTACGGGCTGCGCAGGACCGGCGAGAGCGCCGAGGTCGGCCCCGACACCGTCTTCCAGATCGCCTCGCTCTCCAAGCCCGTCTCCTCGACGGTCGTGGCCGGCGCCCTCACCGACCCCCAGGAGTGGGACGACCGAACCGTCCTGCCCGGGTTCTCCCTGAAGGACCCCTGGGTCACCGACCACGTCACCACCGCCGACCTGTTCTCCCACCGCAGCGGCCTCCCCGACCACGCCGGCGACCTCCTCGAAGACCTCGGATACGACCAGTCGTACATCCTCGACCACCTGCGACTGGAGCCCCTCGGCCCGTTCCGGGCGAGTTACGCCTACACCAACTTCGGCTTCACGGCGGCCGCCGAGGCCGTCGCCCGCGCCAAGGGCGCCAGCTGGCAGAAGCTCAGCGCCGACACCCTCTTCAAGCCCGCCGGCATGACCCGTACGAGCACCGAGTTCTCCGCCTTCGTCAACTCCCCCGACCACGCCGCCACCCACGTCAAGAACGCGGACGGCACCTGGAGCCCCCGCTTCGTGCGCGACCCGGACGCCCAGGCCCCGGCCGGCGGCGTCAGCTCCACCGCCACCGACATGGCCCGCTGGCTGCGACTGCAGCTGGCCGGCGGCACCCTCGACGGGAAGCGGATCATCCCCGCCGACACCCTCGCCCGCACCCACCTGCCCGAGATCGTGTCGCAGCCGACCAACGCCGTCGGCACCACCAGCTTCTACGGCCTGGGCTGGAACGTCGGCTACGACAGCGCCGGCCGCGTACGCCTGAGCCACTCCGGCGCCTTCGACCTCGGCGCCAACACCAACGTCACCATGCTCCCGCTGGAACAGCTCGGCATCGTCGTCCTGACCAACGGCGCCCCGGTCGGCCTGCCCGACGCCGTGGCGCTGGACTTCTTCGACTACGCCGAACACGGCAAGGTCTCCACCGACTGGCTCGCCCTGGCCGCCTCCGCCTACGCGGCGGCCCTCGCACCCGAGAACGGGTCGACCACCGACTACGCCCACCCGCCCTCCGGCGCGCAGCCCGCCCGCGACAGCGCCGCGTACACCGGAACCTACGACAACCCCTACTACGGCAAGGCCACCGTGACCGCCGACGACAACGGCGCGCTCACCCTCGCCCTCGGCCCGAAGCCCCTGCGCTTCCCGCTCACCCACTACGACGGGGACACCTTCAGCTTCATGACCGCCGGCGAGAACGCGGCCGGCCGCACGGGAGTGATCTTCGCCGACGGCACCCTGCGGGTGGAGTACCTCGACGCCGACCACCTGGGCACTTTCACCCAGCGGTAGCCGCATAGCCTGTTCCCCGATGAGACGCAGAGCCCAGCCTCCCCCCTCGCCCCTCCCCCAGCGCGCCGGCATCGACCCGGTCCGACTGCGGCTCCCGCCCGACCCGGACCGGACGTGGCCCGATCTCGGCGACTACCTCGCGGCACGCTACGCCGGCACCCGCGGCGCCGATTCCGTGGCCCGCCTGCTGGCGGCGGGCCGGGTGCTGGGCCCCGGCGGGCGGGTCCTGCGCGCGGCGGACCCCTACGAGCCGGGCGCTTACCTGTGGTTCCACCGGGACATGGAGCCGGAGCCGCGGGTGCCCTTCCCGATCTCCGTCGTCCACCGGGACGCGCACCTGCTGGTCGTGGACAAGCCGCACTTCCTGGCCACCACCCCGCGCGGCTCCCACATCACCGAGACCGCCCTGGCCCGGCTCCGCGAAGAGCTGGACCTGCCCGGCCTCACCCCCGCGCACCGGCTGGACCGGCTGACGGCGGGGCTGGTGATGTTCAGCATCCGGCCCGAGGACCGCGGCGCCTACCAGCTGCTCTTCCAGCGGCGCGAGGTGCACAAGGAGTACGAGGCCCTCGCACCCCACGACCCGGCGCTCGCCCGCGCCCTCCCGCGTACGGTCCGCAGCCGGATCGAGAAGGCCCGCGGGGTCATCGCGGCGGTCGAGGTGCCGGGCGGCAAGCCCAATGCCGAGAGCGTGGTCGAACTCGTCGGCTCCCGGAGCGGACTGGGCCGCTACCGGCTGACCCCGCGCACCGGCCGCACCCACCAGCTGCGGGTCCACATGAACAGCCTGGGCCTGCCCATCCTCGGGGACCCGGTGTATCCGCAGGTCACCGATCCGGCCCCGGACGACTACCGCAGGCCTCTGCAGCTCCTGGCCCGGGTACTGGCGTTCACCGACCCGGTGACCGGCCGCGTGCACCGCTTCGAGAGCGGCCGCACCCTCCAGGCCTGGGACGACCGGTCGGGCTGGGAGTCCGGATCCGGTCGTTAGCCGCCGGGAGGGCCGACGCCCGCGATCCGCAGGGCCGCGTCGGCGGTGGCCTCCGCGAAGGCCGTCACCGGTCGCGCCGGATCCGTACGGTGGATCAGCATGACGCCCTCGATGAGCCCGAAGACGAGGTCACCTCGCAGTCTGAGCCCCGCCCGGTCCCCCGCCAGTTCGGCGCCGACGCGGGTCCCGGCGAGCAACACCCGGTAGGCGTCCTTGAGTTCCCCGCGCATCCGGCGGAACCGCGTGAAGCGCGAACCGCCCAGCTCCGGCAGCAGATAGAGCGCGCCCAGGTTGTACGGCCCGCCGCACAGCAGCAGTACATGCGAGCGGCACAGCTCCCACAGCCGCCGCGCGGCGCACCGCCCGCCGTCCGCGAGCAGCTGCCGGGCCAGCACCAGCGAGGGCGCGACCGTGGACTCCAGCAGTTCGGCGAGGAGTTCCTCCTTGCCGCCGAAGTAGTGGTACATCGTGGCCTGGCGCATCCCGGCCCGTTCGGCGACGGCCCGCGTGGTGGTCGCCGCGTATCCCTGGTCGGTGAACAACTCGGCCGC
>NZ_JBSGZP010000808.1:0-3000 GCF_053611065.1 Streptomyces sp. NPDC054840 | reverse complement strand
CCCCCGGAGGAGCGGCGCTCTCGTCAGGTACGGGTGTTCCGCGTCAGGCGATCGAGGCGGCGACGATCGCGGCCACCGCCAGGTTGCAGGCGGAGGACACCCAGACCGCCGGGTGGGGCTCCGGGTCGACGACGATGGCGCCGAGCTTGCCGGGGGTCACCAGGTCGAGCACGAAGAAGGCCACCGCCATCAGGATCAGGCCGAGCACGCCGAAGGCCGCGGTGGACAGCAGGCCCTTGCCGAAGTCCGCGTACGTCGTCCAGATCGAGGTGAAGACGATGCCACCGATGCCGAGGAGCGCGGAGCTGAGGAAGAGGGCCGCGTTGCGGTTGCGCTCCCCCCAGATCTGCTGGGGAAGCTTCCCGGGCGTCAGCACGTCCACGAGGACGATGCCGAGGATCAGCAGCACCAGGCCGAGGGCGCCGTAGGCGCTGGTGCGGCCAAGTCCGTTGATGATGTCGCTCATTGAGAAGCCTGTCTCCGCGTGGGTGGGAAAGTATGTGCAGTGGGGAGGCCGAATCTATCGCACGGCCTTGACGCGGACCATGGGGAGGTCAGCAGATGGTAAAGGTCAGGGCCGCGCGGCCGGCCGAGGCGGAGGACCTGACCGGGCTGGTGATGCGGTCCAAGGCGCACTGGGGGTACGACGCCGCCTTCCTGGCCGCGTGCGCCCCGGAACTGCGGATCCGGTCCGACGAGGTGACGGCCCGCCGTGTCGTCGTGGCCGAAAACCGGCGAGGGGAGGTCCTCGGGGTCGCCTCGCTGGAGGGGACTCCCCCGCGGGCGGGGCTCGGGCTGCTCTTCGTGGAGCCGTCGGCCGTCGGGCAGGGCGTGGGCCGGCTGCTGTACCGGGACGTGCTGCGGCGGGCCGTGGAGCTGGGGGTGCGCCGGCTGGTGATCGACTCCGATCCGCACGCGGCCGGGTTCTACCGGGCGATGGGAGCGGTGGCGGTGGCCGCGCCCGCCGGGGAGGCCGGCGGTCCGGCCCTGGTCCGGTTCGAGGTGGCGCCGGTTCCGCTCGCCGGCTGGGCGCGGGCCTGGACCGGTGGCGGGCGGGCCGTGCACCTGGGCAATGTCGGTGAGTTCAACGCGCAGTTCGCCGACGCCACCCTGGACCGGGAACAGCGGCCCGCGCACCACTACGCGTGCCTCGCCGCCTTCTACAGTCCCCACCCGGCCGCGCTGGTGCTGCCGCGGCCGGTGCCGCGGGGCTGGATCGATCTGGTCTGCCGCCAGCTGGGCTGGACCGGGGTCGAGGTGTACGACGGCCTGCTGGAGGCGGATCCCGGCCTCGCCGATGCCGTACGGGCCCGGCCGGCGCTGGCCGCGCTGCTCACCGGGGCCGGGCTGCCCCTCGTACCGTGGGGGCGCACCCGGTCGTTCGGGCGGCTCGCGGGCCGGCCGTGGCGGCCCGGGGAACTGCGCTACGAGTCGAAGTCGGCGGCGCACGGGCTCTTCGGGCGGATCCTGGCGGACGGCGGGCATCCCGGGATCGTGCTCCCCCGGCAGTGGCGGGCCGACGGGCGGTGGGCGGCGGCCCGGATGCTGGCGGCCCGGACCAGGGCGGGCGAGAGCACCGTTCTGAAATCGGAGCACGGTGTCGGGGGGTCGGGCACCACGGTGCTCACCCCCGCGCGGGTCCGCGCCGCGGGCGGGGCACGGGCCGTGCTGCGACGGCTGCCGCGCGGGCCGCTGCTGGTGGAGGAGTACGTCGGCGGTGCGGCGTCCGCGGCCGGCGAGGGCCCCCGGGATCTGACGTACGACGGCTTCGTCGACGACGCGGGCCGTGCGCACGAGGTGGGCGGGGCCGTGATGGAGGTGGCGGACGGCTGCTACCGGGGTGCGACGGTGGGCCCCGGTGTGGTGCCCGCGTGGGCGGAGAAATCCCTCGGCGCCTTCGGCACGGCGGTGGGTCGGGAGCTGGCGGATTCCGGCTACCGGGGCTGGTTCGACGTGGACTTCGTCGCCGACGGGGCGGGGCGGCTCGCGCCGACCGAGACGAACCTGCGGCTGACCGGGCCGTCCATCGCCTTCATGGTGGCGGCCCGGCTCGACGCGCTGCGGGGCGCTGGTCATCTCGTACGGATCGCCGACCGGGTGGAACTGGGCGCGCGGTTGCCGGAGGCGCAACTGGACGAGTTGTGCGCGGTCCTGGCGCGTGGCTGCGCGGAGCTCGGGGCGGTGTTCGTGCCGGCGATCCCGACCGGGGCCTTCGAACCGGCGCCCTGGCTGGGTGTGCTGGTGGCCGCGCACAGCAGGGAGGTGCTGGACGCGGCCGAGGCACTGGTGCGGACCGAGGCCCTGGCGGTCGGGGCGATGTTCGGCCCGTCCCCCTCCACCCGCGGATCGTGATCTTCATGTCCGGGCACTCGTCGCCGATCGTGGACGGCCGGGCTCGAGCGGGGTGGCGTCTGCGCCGGTCGGACCGATCGGACCAACCCGGGATGTGAAACGGCCCCGCCCGTTGCCGTCGAGCCAGGCCGCCCGGCGGGTCAGTCCTTGTCGCGGCGGCTCCGCCCCGGGCGCACCTCCCGGCGATGCGGCCGACAGGACCTCGATCGCCTCCTGCCGGCTGCGGTCAGTGGTCGGGTCATTCGTCGACGGGGTCGTGGAAGTCGAAGGGGTCGGCCGGTTTGCTGACGACGTAGGCCGCGACGACGACGCCCGCGATCATCAGGGGGATGTTGAAGGCGTAGACGAGCGCGGCCTGACGCGGCCAGTCCTGTTTGGCGGCCAGCCGGTAGAGGTTGTCCTGCGGCCACCAGGCCAAGAGCAGGTACGTCACCGCCAGATGGGCGGCCACGGTGAGGGAGGGGCCACGGCGTTGGCGCAGCATCCGGGCGCGGCCGCCGAAGAGGAAGACCACCCCGACCCCGAAGGCGACACACTCGAACAGGTAGAGCAGGGAGAACAGGAACGCCCAGGGCTGCGGCACTCCGGTGAGGTCGGTCGATCCGGGCCACAGGAGATTCGTGATGATCAGGGCGATGAGGCCCAGTC
>NZ_JBSGZP010000807.1:0-3005 GCF_053611065.1 Streptomyces sp. NPDC054840 | reverse complement strand
ACGGCGCCGACCAGCTCCTCGCGACCGTGGGCATCGCCACGGACGGCCCCGGCCTCGCCCTCGGCGAGGGCGCCACGGCGGTCGTCGAGACCGTCGCCGCCGTCCTGGCCGAGCACCGGGCCTGGGACAGGTTCCCGCCTGCCGTATGACCGTGCCCAGGACGCGGAACGGGCCCCCCGCCGCGTGGTGGCGAGGGGCCCGACGCCGGCCCGCGGGCAGCGGATGGTCGTAGAGACCCCGTGCCACGCGAACGGCTCCTCCCTCGCCATGGGGGGGAGCCGTTCGCCATGGACCCCGCATCATGCAGTGCGGGATCAGGCGTGCCGGTGGGAGCGCCGGTTCCCGGTGGCGAGGCGGTAGAGAGCCAGGAGGATGATGGAACCGACGACGGCGGCGATCCAGGTGGACAGGTCGAAGAAGCCGTCGATGGAGTCGACGCCGAAGATCACCTTGCCGAGCCAGCCGCCGAGCAGGCCTCCCGCGATGCCGATGAGCATGGTGATGATGATTCCGCCCGGGTCCTTGCCCGGCATGATCGCCTTGGCGATGAGGCCGGCCAGCAGCCCGATGAGGATCCAAGCGATGATGCCCATGATTGCGTCTCCTGCCGTGCGTCGTAAGGTCGGTGTCAAATCGCTTCTGCGCGCTGCTCGCGATTCCAAACGTAGGACGCTGCGCGGGAAGTGGGTACGGACTGCTCGGCCGACTCGGTGCCGCGCGTAGACAGACGCCGAGGCCGGAGCCACGGCCGTGACCGGCCTGGGCGGACGCATGAATTCGGGGTTTCGGCGCAGGCGACGCGTATGGAATGCGTGGTGTACGAGGAGCGGTCGGGCCGGTCGGAGACGGTTGAGTGCGGCCTTGAGGACGAGGCGTGCCGACTGGTGCTGAAGCGGTTGCGCGGGCTGGGCGAGGGCGAATTCGGATGGGTGCGTCTGGTGGACCCGGCCGAGGAGGAATTCATGCAGCTGGCCGCGGAGCTGGGCCTGCACCCCCTGGCAGTCGAGGACGCCGTTCAAGCGCGTCAGCGCCCGAAGAGAGAGCGCTTCGGCGACGTTCTGGCGGTCGCGCTGAAGACCCTTTGGTACGTCGAGGAGGAAGCGGCGGTGGAGACGGGCGAGTTGATGCTCTTCGTCGGTCGCCGCTACGTGCTCTCCGTCCGTCACGGCGAGGTGGATCCGGTGGCCGAGGCAGCCCGCCGCCTGGATGCCGACCCGTCCATGCTGCGCTTCGGCCCCCTGTCGGTTCTGCACGCCGTCCTGGACGTGGTCGTCGACGCCTACAGCGAGGCCGCCGAGACGGTGCGCGCCGCGCTCGACCGGCTGGAGGACCAGGTCTTCTCCTCCACACGCGTCGACCACACCGAGCACATCTACTCCCTGAAACGAGAAGTCCGCGAGTTCCGGGACGCCGTACAGCCCCTGGTTCCCGTCCTGTCCGGACTGCTGAGCGGCCGGGCCGAGGAGGAGCCTGCGGCGAAGGTCGTGCCCTACTTCCGGGATGTGGCCGATCACCTGCACCGCACCGACACCGAGGTGCGGACGCTCGACGAACTGCTCAACTCGGTTCTCGATGCCCAGCAGGCCCGGGTGGGCACCTGGCAGAACGACGACATGCGGCGCATCTCCGCCTGGGCTGCCATCTTCGCGGTCCCCACCATGGTCGCCGGCGTCTACGGAATGAACTTCGAGCACATGCCGGAGCTCGGCTGGAGCTACGGCTATCCACTCGCCGTCGGCCTCATGGCAGTGGCGTCGGGCTTCCTCTACCGTGCGTTCCGCCGCAACGGCTGGCTCTAGAGAACCGGATGCGGGAGCCGCGAGACGAGTACGGAAAGCCGCTGAGCATGAGGGTCGACGGCCTGCGCCGCTGCGCGCGCAAGAGCATGGCCATGGGCGTGGGTGCCCGCTCGTTTACCGGGTAGGCGCACCACGACCACCCCGTGAGCATCGTGAAGGGGAGACTGCGCATGAGCACGATCGAGCGGCACACCCACACCTCGGATGAATCCGTGAGCGCGCTGGTCTCGCGCGCGTCCCAGCAGATTTCGGACCTGGCCCGCGAGGAGATGCAGCTGGCGCGGGCGGAAATGACTCAGAAGGGGAAACGCTTCGGGAAGGGCGGCGGGCTCTTCGGCGCGGCGGGACTGATCGGAGTCCTGGCAGCTCAGGCCCTGGTCGCCACCTGCATCGCGGCCCTCGCACTGGTACTCCCGGTGTGGGCGTCGGCCCTGATCCTGACTGCGGTGCTGGCAGCGGTTGCCGCAGTGACCGCCTTGGCGGGGAAGAAGCAGATCGCCGAGGCCGGCGCCCCCGTCCCGGAGCAGACCGTCAACAGCGTCAAGGCCGACCTGGCCGAGATCAAGGGGAAGGCCCACCGATGATCGACGAACGGCGAGCCGATGGCGGCACGCGCAGCCCCGACGAGCTGCGCGAGCGGGTCGAACGCACCCGTGAGGAACTCGGGCAGACCATCGAGGCGCCGGCGGGCAAGGCCGACATCGCGGCGCAGGCGAAGGAGAAGACGGCCGCGGTCAGCGAACACGCCGCCGAGAAGACCGCCGCGGTCGTGGGCCGGATCCGCGGGAGCACCTGGCATGCCGTGCAGCTCCTGAAGGACACCACACCCGATCCGATTCTCGACAGGGCCGACCAGGCCGCGAGGCTGGCCCGCGCGAACCGCAGGCCGCTGCTCCTGGTCGGCGTGGCCATGGTCGTCTTCCTGCTGGTGCGGCGCAGCCGCGCATGCCGATGAACGCGGCCGAGATCGCCTACAAGCCGTTCGGGCCGGCCCTCGGAGCCGTCAGTGGCATGATCGCGGGTGCGGCGTTCAAGCAGGTCTGGAAGAGCGTCGAAGGCGAAGGCGACGCTCCCGGCGCCACGGACGAAAACCGTTCCTGGCGGCAGATCCTGATCGCCGCCGCACTCCAGGGCGCGATCTTCGCCGTGGTCAAGGCCGCTGTCGACCGCTCGGGTGCCGTGGCCACACGGCGCGTGACGGGAACC
>NZ_JBSGZP010000806.1:0-3017 GCF_053611065.1 Streptomyces sp. NPDC054840 | reverse complement strand
GGGTCAGGCCGCCAGGATCGTGGCACCCGGGGCAGGGCTGGAGGCGATCCGGGTGGCCCGGCAGGTGCCGGACGCGGACAGCGCCGCCGCCACCTTTCCCGCGGACTCCGCGTCCCGGCACAGGAAGGCCGTCGTCGGCCCCGAGCCCGAGACCAGCGCGGCGAGCGCACCGCCCTCGACTCCCGCGGCCAGCGTCCGCGCCAGCCCCGGCCGGAGAGAGAGCGCCGCCGCCTGGAGGTCGTTGGCCAGCACCGCGGCCAGGGCGTCCGCGTCGCCCGAGGCGAGCGCCGCCAGCAGCGCCGGGGAGGCCTGCGGCTCGGGGATCCCCGTTCCCGCGGCCTCGGCGAGGCGGTCGAACTCGCGGAACACCGCCGGGGTGGACAGGCCGCCGTCGGCCACCGCGAAGACCCAGTGGAACGTTCCCGCCCCGACCGGCGTGAGCAGTTCACCGCGGCCGGTGCCGAGCGCGGCCCCGCCGACGAGGCTGAAGGGGACGTCGCTGCCGAGCTCCGCGCAGATGTCGAGGAGTTCGGCGAGCGGGGTGTCCAGGCCCCACAGCGTGTCGCAGGCCAGCAGGGCCGCCGCGCCGTCCGCGCTGCCACCCGCCATGCCGCCCGCGACCGGGATGTTCTTCGCGATGTGCAGGTGGACGGCCGGTGCGATCCCGGCCCGGTCCGCGAGGATCTCGGCGGCGCGCGCCGCGAGGTTGGTGCGGTCCAAGGGGACCTGGTCGGCGTCGGGGCCGGTGCAGGTGACGGTCAGGGTGTCCGCCGGGGTGGCGGTGACCTCGTCGTAGAGGGAGACGGCGAGGAAGACGTTGGCCAGGTCGTGGAAGCCGTCGGGGCGGGCCGCGCCCACCGCGAGCTGGACGTTGACCTTCGCGGGGACCCGTACGGTGACGGGCGTGCGGCCGGCGCTCACAGGGCGGGCCTCTCCGCCACGGGCTTGTGCTCCGCGATCGCCGCGAACTCCTCGACCGTCAGGGACTCCCCGCGGGCCTGCGGTGAGACACCGGCGGCGACCAGCGCGGCCTCCGCGCCCGCCGCCGAGCCGGCCCAGCCGGCCAGCGCGGCGCGCAGCGTCTTGCGGCGCTGGGCGAAGGCGGCGTCGACGACCGCGAAGACCTCGGCCTTGGTGGCGGTGGTCTTGACGGGCTCGGTGCGGCGCACCAGCGAGACGAGACCGGAGTCGACGTTCGGGGCGGGCCAGAAGACCTTGCGGCCGATGGCGCCGGCGCGCTTGACGTGCGCGTACCAGTTGGCCTTGACGGAGGGCACCCCGTAGACCTTGTTGCCGGGCTCGGCGGCCAGCCGGTCGGCGACCTCCGCCTGCACCATCACCAGCGTGCGCTCGATGGTCGGGAACCGGTCGAGCATGGTGAGCAGGACGGGCACGGCGACGTTGTACGGCAGGTTCGCGACGAGCGCGGTCGGCGCCGGGCCGGGCAGTTCGGTCACGAGCATCGCGTCGGAGTGGACCAGCGCGAAGCGGTCCTTCTTCGCGGGCAGCCGGGCCTCGATGGTGGCGGGCAGGGCGGCGGCGAGGATGTCGTCGATCTCGACGGCGACGACCCGGTCCGCGGCCTCCAGCAGCGCGAGCGTCAGCGAGCCGAGCCCCGGGCCCACCTCGACGACCACGTCGTCCGGGCGGACCCCCGCGGTGCGCACGATCCGGCGCACCGTGTTGGCGTCGATGACGAAGTTCTGCCCCTTCTGCTTCGTCGGGCGTACGCCGAGGGCGGCGGCCAGCTCCCTGATGTCGGCCGGGCCGAGGAGGGCGTCCGGCACGGCTGGGGAGGTGTTCTCGGTGTTCTCGGGCTGCTGCTCTGCGGTGCTCACCGGTAAAGCGTCTCAGATCGGCGCGCCCGCTACGACGTGAGCCTGCGGCCGCAGTGCGGCCACGGACTCGCCCCCCGCTGCACGTAGAGCTTCTTCGCCCGGTACGTCTGTTCCGCGCCCGAGGCGTCCTGCGGACGGCCGCTGCCGCCGAGGCCCTGCCAGGTGCGGACGTCGAACTGGTACAGCCCTCCGTAGGTCCCGGAGGCGTCGGTGGCGTCGGGGCGGCCGCCTGACTCGCACTGGGCGAGGGCCGCCCAGTTGAGGCCGTCGGCGCCGGCGACGGAACTCGGCAGCACCTTGGTGCCGACCTTGACCAGCTGGGTGACGGGGTCGCGGACGACCTCGTCGGCGATGGGCCGGGGTTTCTGGCGGACCCCGTTGACGGTGCGCAGGCTGTACGTGACCCGGCGCGCCCCGGGGCGGCCGGCGCGCTCGACGACCTCGGTGCCGGCGAACAGGGCGGGGTCCTCGACCTTCTCGGTCGCGTACGGGATGCGCTCCTCGCGGACCTCGCGGCTGCCGGTGATGCGGAGCACGGTGACGGTCTGCCCGTCGCGCGGGAAGTCGGTGGGCGGTACGGAGGTGGCGTCCTGGCCCCGGAGGGTGATGCCGGCCTGGTCGAGGGCCTCCTGGACGGTGGCGGCGTTGGTGCGGATGGTGCGTTCGCGGCCGTCGGCCATGAAGGTGACGCTGCGTTCGGTGCGGACGCTGAGGGCCAGGCCCGCGCGCGGGACGGGGGCGGTGCGGGGCGCGGAGAGGTAGGCGCCCTCGGCGCGGATGCGGAACTGGCGCAGGGCGCCCTCCACGGTGCGGGCGGTGGTCCACACCTGGCGCTGCTGTCCGTCGAGGGTCAGGCGCAGGGGGCGGCCGTAGCGGACGACGATCTCCTCGCCGTCGGTGAGGGGTTCGCCGGGGGCGGGGGCGACGAGGTCGTGGGGGCCGACGCCGAGGCCTTCGGCGGCGAGCAGTCCGTCGATGCCGTCGGCGAAGGTGTGGAGGCTGCGCGGGACTCCGTCCACGGTGAGGCGCACGGCCTTGTCGGCGGCGACGAACGCCGTGGTGCCGCCCGCGAGGAAGGCGACGACGAGGGCCTGCGGCACGATCCGCCGCCAGTTCCCGCCGAGGACCTCGGCGGGGGCGGCGCGGCCCCGGGCCCGGGGGCGGGGGGGGGGCGCCCGC
>NZ_JBSGZP010000805.1:0-3020 GCF_053611065.1 Streptomyces sp. NPDC054840 | reverse complement strand
CTTCTGGTTGCACCGCACCCGCGTGGCGAACGCTTCGTGTGCGGAGCGGGGTGCCGGTCAGGAGCGGGAGAGAGGGCCCGCTGAGTCCCTTCCGGCGATCACATCAGAGAGCTTCAGCCCTGCAGGGAGGCAACCTTGGTGGCCAGCGCCGACTTCTTGTTGGCGGCGGCGTTCTTGTGGATGACACCCTTCGAGACAGCCTTGTCGAGCGCACGCGCGGCAGCGCGAGAAGCCACGGTGGCCTTCTCGACGTCACCGGCGACGACGGCCTCGCGGGCCTTGCGGATCGCGGTCTTGAGCGAAGACTTGACGGCCTTGTTGCGCAGGCGCGCCTTCTCGTTCGTCTTGTTCCGCTTGATCTGGGACTTGATGTTCGCCACGAAAGAGCCTTTTCAGGTTCAGAGTTTTGTTCTTCGGATTGTGTCCCGACAGCTGAGAGGGCATACGAGACACAGCCACCCAGGCTACCAGGCACTCTGCGGGTGGCCCAAACCGAGCGCACTGCCCCGTCCATGGGACCATGGGAGTCTGCGTACAGGTCCGAGATCCCGCCGCCGACAGCGACGGGGGCCGGATCCGCGCTCCGACCGACGCTCCGCAAACGCTTCCGACTGCGACCCGAGAATCAGGACACTGCGTGCCCGCGATCCCCAGCCACGTGCCCGAGCCGAGCCGTACCGACCCGGCGCTGATCCGCAACTTCTGCATCATCGCGCACATCGACCACGGCAAGTCGACCCTTGCCGACCGGATGCTCCAGCTCACCGGTGTGGTCGACCAGCGGCAGATGCGCGCCCAGTACCTCGACCGCATGGACATCGAGCGTGAGCGCGGCATCACGATCAAGTCCCAGGCGGTCCGGCTGCCGTGGGCGCCGAACACGGGCGAGGACCTGGGCAGGACCCACGTCCTCAACATGATCGACACCCCCGGGCACGTCGACTTCACCTACGAGGTCTCGCGCTCCCTCGCCGCGTGCGAGGGCACCGTCCTGCTCGTGGACGCGGCCCAGGGCATCGAGGCCCAGACCCTCGCCAACCTGTACCTGGCGATGGAGAAGGACCTCGCGATCGTCCCGGTCCTGAACAAGATCGACCTGCCGGCCGCCCAGCCGGAGAAGTTCGCCGAGGAGCTCGCGAACCTGGTCGGCTGCCAGCCGGAGGACGTCCTGCGCGTCTCGGCCAAGACCGGTCTCGGCGTGGACGTGCTGCTGGACAAGATCGTCGCCACGGTCCCGGCCCCGGTCGGCCCCAAGGACGCCCCGGCCCGCGCGATGATCTTCGACTCGGTCTACGACTCGTACCGCGGTGTCGTGACCTACGTCCGTGTCGTCGACGGCCAGCTCAACAAGCGCGAGCGCATCCGGATGATGTCGACCGGCGCCACCCACGAGCTCCTGGAGATCGGCGTCTCCTCGCCGGAGATGACCCCGGCCGACGGCATCGGCGTCGGCGAGGTGGGCTACATCATCACCGGCGTGAAGGACGTCCGTCAGTCCAAGGTCGGTGACACCATCACCAGCCTGCACAACGGCGCGACCGAGGCCCTCGGCGGCTACAAGGACCCGCGTCCGATGGTCTTCTCCGGCCTGTACCCGCTCGACGGCTCGGACTACCCGGACCTGCGCGAGGCCCTGGACAAGCTGCAGCTCAACGACGCCGCGCTGGTCTACGAGCCGGAGACCTCGGCGGCGCTCGGCTTCGGCTTCCGCGTCGGCTTCCTCGGCCTGCTCCACCTGGACGTGGTCCGCGAGCGCCTGGAGCGCGAGTTCGGTCTCGACCTGATCGCCACCGCGCCGAACGTGGTCTACCGCGTCGTCATGGAGGACGGCAAGGAAGTCTCCGTCACCAACCCGAGCGAGTTCCCCGAGGGCAAGATCTCGGACGTGTTCGAGCCGGTCGTCCGGGCCACCCTGCTCGCGCCCTCCGAGTTCATCGGCGCGATCATGGAGCTCTGCCAGCAGCGCCGCGGCACCCTCCTCGGCATGGACTACCTCTCCGAGGACCGCGTCGAGATCCGCTACACGCTCCCCCTCGCGGAGATCGTCTTCGACTTCTTCGACCAGCTGAAGTCCAAGACGCGCGGCTACGCCTCCCTGGACTACGAGCCCACCGGGGAGCAGTCCGGCAGCCTGGTCAAGGTCGACATCCTGCTTCACGGCGACAAGGTCGACGCCTTCTCCGCCGTCTGCCACAAGGACGCCGCCTACGCCTACGGCGTGCGCCTGGTCGCCAAGCTGCGCGAGCTCATCCCGCGGCAGGCCTTCGAGATCCCGATCCAGGCGGCCGTCGGCTCCCGCGTCATCGCCCGCGAGACCATCCGCGCCATCCGCAAGGACGTCCTCGCCAAGTGCTACGGCGGTGACATCTCCCGTAAGCGGAAGCTGCTGGAGAAGCAGAAGGAAGGCAAGAAGCGGATGAAGATGGTCGGCTCCGTCGAGGTCCCGCAGGAGGCCTTCATCGCCGTCCTCTCCAGTGACGAGTCCGGCGGCAAGAAGAAGTAGTAGTCGCGCCGTCACCCGGCACGCACAGGCCCTCGCACTCCGGTGCGGGGGCCTGTTTCGTTATGAAGCGGCCGCTCGCGGGCTCTTACGCGCGCGCCGGTCGCGCTCTAGTCTGATCACTGCTCGATGGTTACTCGCCAGTTTAAAAAGTCAACGGCTGCAAACCCGCCAGTCCCCAGCGCCCCCAGCGCCCCACGCCCACGCACTACCGCGTGGATCGGTCCGGAGGATGTCGTGAGCGACACACAGACCTATCTCGAGAACCGCCCGCCGACCGTGGCGGTGCTCTTCCTTGAGCGCGTCGCAGCGACGCCGAACGACGAGGCCTACCGGTACCCGGTACCGGCGGCCGGCGGCCAGGGCGGCGCCGACGACTGGAAATCACTCAGCTGGGGCCAGGCGGCCGAGCGGGTCTTCGCCATCGCCGCCGGGCTGATCGCCCTCGGTCTGGGAACGGAGGAGCGCGTCGCGCTCGCCTCCAACACCCGGGTCGACTGGATCCTCTCCGACCTCGGCG
>NZ_JBSGZP010000804.1:0-3022 GCF_053611065.1 Streptomyces sp. NPDC054840 | reverse complement strand
ACGCGGCACCACGGCCGGCCGCCCATGGCCGTCGCCCCGCACGCAGACGTCCGACCGCGGGCTCGCCCCGCCCCGCCGCGTTCGGATCCCGACCCTCGCCACGCAGGGCCGAAGGGCCCTGCGAAGCGACCGAACGGGTCCTCCCGGAGAGTGCCGACCGGCCCGCCGCCAGGGACTGTTGCCGCCGGGAAAGAGGAGACGCGAGTGACAGGGTTCAAGTGCTCCCCGAGGCGCCCCCAGAGGACGCCCGGCCGGACGCACGCCCCATCCCCGCGCCCGTCGAGCGCACTTTCCATCTCACCTCCGGGGGACCCATGACGTTTCACGTCGACTCCGAGACCGGCCGGCTGAAGCAGGTCATCCTGCACCGCCCCGACCGCGAACTGACACGCCTCACACCCAGCAACAAGGACGAGCTCCTCTTCGATGACGTGCTGTGGGCCAAGCGCGCCCGCGACGAGCACGACGCGTTCGCCGATGTCCTGCGGGACCGCGGAGTGCGCGTGCACCTCCTCGCCGACCTGCTCACCGAGACGTTGGACGGCATCGAGGCGCGGCAGCTCGTGCTGGACCGGGTCTTCGACGAACGCGAGTTCGGCGTCCTCGGCACCGACCGGCTCCGCACGTACTTCGACTCCCTGGAGCCGGCCGCCCTGACCACCTGCCTCATCGGCGGCGTCACCAAGGCGGAACTGCTCGAGCGAACGGGCCCGATACCGAGCGTACGACTGCACGCCATGTCGCCCGACGACTTCCTCCTCGCGCCGCTGCCCAACCATCTGTTCACCCGCGACACCTCGTGCTGGGCCTACGACGGTGTGAGCGTCAACCCGATGAACAAGCGGGCACGGCGCCGTGAAACGGTGCACTTCGAAGCTCTCTACCAGCACCACCCCCTCTTCGCGAAGGGGGAGTTCCACCGGTGGGCCGACGGGCAGGCGGCCTATCCCGCCACCATCGAGGGCGGCGACGTCCTGGTCATCGGCAACGGCGCGGTGCTCGTCGGCATGAGCGAGCGCACCACGCCTCAGGCTGTGGAGAATCTCGCCCTGCGCATGTTCGCGGCGGGTTCCGCCCGGCGGGTGGTGGCCGTCAGTCTGCCGAAGAGCCGCAGCTTCATGCACCTCGACACCGTCATGACGATGGTCAGCGGCGACACCTTCACCCGATACGCCGGCCTCGGCATGCTGCCTTCCTCCACGATCGAACCGGGGGCCGGGGGGCAGGGGCTGAGGGTCACCGACCACGCCCCCGAGGACATGGACCAGGCCATCGCCGACGCGCTGGGTCTGCCCTCCATCAACGTCCTCACCCCGAGCCAGGACCTGCGGTCCGCCGAGCGGGAGCAGTGGGACGACGGCTGCAACGTGCTCGCCGTGGAGCCCGGTGTGGTCGTCGCCTACGAGCGCAACGTGACCACCAACACCCACCTGCGCAAGAGTGGGATCGAGGTCATCACCGTGCGAGGCAGCGAACTCGGCCGGGGCCGCGGTGGCCCGAGGTGCATGACCTGCCCCATCGAGCGCGAGGCCGCCTGACCACCCCGCCCGCGCCCCTCATCCCCGCCGCACACACCCCGGACATGCCAAGGAGCCCCGCCATGCACGACGACCTGCACCAGCGCCCGTTCGTAAAGGAACTCGACTTCACGCCCGAGGAGTTCCGCCACCTGCTGGAACTCTCCGCATCCATCAAAGCTGCCCGCCGCGAGGGACGCGAGGAGCAGCGGCTGCGCGGCAAGAACATCGCCGTCATCTTCGAGAAGACGTCGACGAGGACCCGATGCGCCTTCGAAGTGGCCGCGCACCAGCAAGGCGCGCACGTGACGTACCTCGACCCGGCCGGCTCCCAGCTCGGGCACAAGGAGTCCATCAAGGACACCGCACGCGTCCTGGGCCGCTACTACGACGGGATCGAATACCGGGGCAGCGACCAGCGCCTGGTGGAGGAGCTGGCCCAGCACGCCGGCGTTCCGGTCTGGAACGGCCTGACGGACCAGTGGCACCCCACCCAGTCGCTCGCCGACGTGCTCACCATGTGGGAGCACACCGACAAACCGCTGAACCAGGTGTCCTTCGCCTACCTGGGCGACGCCAGGAACAACGTCGGCAATTCCCTGCTGATCGTCGCGGCCATGCTCGGCATGGACGTACGCATGGTCGGCCCGCGATCCCTGCACAGCGCCTCCGATGTCGTCGACCAGGCACGGCGGGCGGCGGCCGTCAGTGGCGCGCGGATCACCCTGACCGAGGACGTGACCGAAGGCGTGGCCGGCGTCGACTTCGTCTACACCGACGTGTGGCTCTCCATGGGAGAGCCGCCGGAGTTGTGGGACGAGCGCATAGCACTGCTCAAGCCGTACCAGGTGACCACGAAGACCCTGGAGGCGACGGGCAACCCGTCGGTCAAATTCATGCACTGCCTCCCGGCCTTCCACAACAGCGACACCACCGTCGGCGCCAAGATCGCTGCGCGGACCGGGATGACCGCACTGGAGGTCACCGACGAGGTCTTCGAGTCCTCGCACTCCATCGTGTTCGACCAGGCCGAGAACCGGCTCCACACCATCAAGGCCGTCCTCGTCGCCACCCTCGGCGACTGAACCCGCATCCCCACGACCTCCGGAGAACACGTCATGCGTGTAGTCGTCGCACTGGGCGGCAACGCCCTGCTCCGCCGCGAGGAGCGGCCGGACGCCGCCGTGCAGCTCGCCAACATCCGCGCTGCCGTGTCCGCGCTCGCCCCCCTCGCGCACGAGCATGAACTCGTCATCACCCACGGCAACGGGCCGCAGGTCGGCGTACTCGCTCTCCAGAGCGCCGCCGACCGCTCCCTGAGCAGCCCCTACCCCTTCGACGTCCTCGGCGCGGAGACCCAGGGCATGATCGGCTACTGGCTGCTCCAGTCGCTGCAGAACGCCCTGCCCGGACGGCAGGTCTGCGCCCTGCTCAACCAGACCCTTGTCTCCGCGGCCGACCCCGCCTTCACCGACCCGGCCAAATTCGTGGGCCCGGTCTACGAC
>NZ_JBSGZP010000803.1:0-3032 GCF_053611065.1 Streptomyces sp. NPDC054840 | reverse complement strand
GCTTTACGCCGGGCCCGTCGGTCAGTAGCGGGGACAGGATTTGAACCTGCGACCTCTGGGTTATGAGCCCAGCGAGCTACCGAGCTGCTCCACCCCGCGTCGGTGGTGCCACTCTACAGTGATCTCCGCGGCGCGGGGGCGGTGCGGGTGTACGGCCGTCAGCCCCGGACGATGTTCTCGGCCTGGGGGCCCTTCTGGCCCTGAGTCACGTCGAAGGTGACCGCGTCGCCCTCGGCCAGCTCACGGTATCCACTGCCGGAGATGTTCGAGTAGTGGGCGAAGACGTCCGGGCCGCCGCCGTCCTGAGCGATGAAGCCGAAGCCCTTCTCCGAGTTGAACCACTTCACGGTGCCGCTGGCCATGCTGATTGTCCTTCGATCTCGCCGAGGGGACCCGGCTGGTCTGGAGTTGGGGCCGTCCGTCATCGGAAAGCACCCGGCATCCGTTCTACCCCGTCGGCGCCACAACAATCCCGGCATTTACGTAGTCACCGCGTGCCGCAGTGATCTTCTTTCCGGGCAGGAAAGAAGAGGGGGAGGAGGCCCTCCTTCGTGCGGCCTGCGGCCCGGAGTCACAGACGCCGCCGATGGGGCGGCGGGCAACTCGGGCCGCGTCCGCATCCCCTCACACCTCGACCCCGCGCAAGGCGCACCTCCCATGACCGTCACCAGGACCGACTTCTCGTCCCCCTGATCGGCACCACGCTGGCCGTCGCGGGCGCCTCGATGCCGGCCCGTGCGGGCCACGGCAGCGCAACGGACGCGGGCCTGCCCGTCGGCTGGTGCCGGTGGACGGGCCCTCGCCGTCGCTCATCGGTGACTGGCCGCCGGGCGGCCGCGGGGCTCAGATCATGTTCTTGTAGATGTTCCAGCCGGTGCCGAACTTGACGCGGGCGGTGAAGGTCCCGGTGCCGGCGTTGCCCGTTGAGGTGTACAGGTACATGACGCCGTTCGGGAGGCGGGCGAGCACGTCGCCCTTGCTGTCGCCGTCGATGTCACCAGGCACGACCAGCATGTCGTACTCGTTCCAGCCGGTGGCGACCTGCTCCCGGGCGGCGAACGGCGCGGTGGACGTCCCCGTGCCCTTGTAGAGGAACAGCTGGCCGGAGGTGTCCCGGGCGAGCAGGTCGGGCCGCCCGTCGCCGGAGTAGTCGCCGGCGCCGACGAGCGCGTTGTAGGCGTTCCAGCCGCTGCCGACCTTGATGCGTGTGCCGAGCTTGGTGTACACCGCGCCGTCGCCGGGGTGCAGCCACAGCACGCCGGCGGAGTCGCGGCTGAGCAGGTCGCCCTTTCCGTCGCCGGTGAGGTCGCCGGGGCCGACCATGAGCGTGTAGTTCCACGTCGTGCTGACCTTCTGGCCGCGGATGTACAGGTCGCTGCCGATGTTCTGCACGTAACTGGCGTGGTTGTGGCTGTTGAGCCCGGTGGCGTACGTGGTGCGGGACCCGGGCGTCTCGGTGCCGGCGTTGGTCGGCGGCGACAGGTAATCGCCGTTGGCCAGGGCGTAGTACTTGGCCAGGGTGTTGTTGGTCTGGGTCATGAGGTTCTGACCCTTGCCGTAAAGCTGCGTGGTGCCGGCGCCGACCATGAACTTGTTGCGTTCCCACCCGCTGCCGTAGTACGTGGGTGCGGCGAACTTGCCTCCACCGATCGACTTGTAGAAGTACTGCAAGCCGTCACGGTTGCGGGCGACCAGGTCGCTCAGGCCGTCGCCGTCGACATCGTCCGGCCCGCTGATGACGTTGTACGTGTTCCAGCCGGTGCCGACCTTGACGCGGGGCTTGAGCGGGGCGGTGGCACTGCCGGCTCCCTTGTGGAACCACAGCTCGCCGGTCAGCGTGCGGGTGAGGACGTCGCCCAGGCCGTCGCCGTCGACGTCGCTGGCGCCGACGATCTGGTCGTAGATCCCCCAGCCGGAGCCGACCTTGACCCGCGAGTTGAAGGGCTTGCTGACCGTTCCGGTCCCCGTGTACAGCCACAGGTCGCCGACGTGGTCGCGGGCCAGCAGGTCGGGGTGGCGGTCTCCGGTGATGTCGCCAGTGGCGATGAGGCGGTTGTACTTCTGCCAGCCGCCGCCGGACCACAGTGGCGCCGACGTGGACTTCAGGCCGGCCTCGTAGAGCGTGAGCACGCCGTCGAAGGAGAGGGAGAGCAGCTCGGGCTTGGTCGTGCCGCCCACATCGCCCACCGGCAGCAGGTCCTTGAACGAGGCCTCTGGGTCGGTCTTGTAGATCGCGTAGTCGCTCCAGGCCGAGATCGACGACAGGTAGACGGCCGTGCTCTGGTCGTACTCCATGACGATCATGTCGCTGAGGCCGTCGCCGTCGACGTCGTGCCGCGGCTTGGCGGCGGCCACCCGCGCCGGCTCCGCGGCGCGGCCGGGCAGGACGACGCTCGGGTACTGGCGGTCGCTGCGCGGTGCGGGCCCGGAGGCCGACTCCGGTTCCAGTCCGGCCGCGGGCAGGGTGGTGGCGGAGCCGGGTATGCGGTGCTGTTCGGCTGCGCTGCCCGGGGCGGTGACCAGGGCGCCGGCGGCCACGGCGAGTACGCCGGCGGCCAGGGCTCGTAGTCGTCCGCGGTGAGTTGAAGACAAGATCCCCCCTGAGGATTGAGCCGGGCACGCCCGACACGTCTTGCTGTGTGCTCGGAGACACCCATCCGTGCGTGAACGGTTCCCCGTTTCCGTGCCGTGACACTGACAACGGATGGGGTCGCTTCACATCAACTCCATTTCCCACCGGCCCTGGTGGACGAGCGGATCACCGCCGTCCGCGCCGCCGACGCCGAGAACGCGCGACGCCGGCCAGCGCCGGAGCCGCCGCAGTGGTGGATCGAGTACGGCATCGGCGTACGCCGGACCCCGGAGCGGGTGCACACCGGCGACTGCCGGATGGGCAGCATGGAGGCCTTGCGTTCCGCGGGACCGGCGAACTCCCCGACCGTCACCGATGCCCAGTTCACCGTGCTGGAGGAGGAACTCGGCAAGGGCCCGTCGGCGCACGGCTTCGACGACGAACGCTGGACCCTGGCCCG
>NZ_JBSGZP010000802.1:0-3035 GCF_053611065.1 Streptomyces sp. NPDC054840 | reverse complement strand
CGACAGCCAGGCTCTCGAGCCCCTCGTCCGCGGCATACCGCCCATCCGTTCCCGCCGCGGACGGCGACGACGCAAGCCCGGCAAGCTCCACGCGGACAAGGGCTACGACTACGCCCACCTGCGACGATGGTTACGCGGACGCGGCATCGAACACCGCATCGCCCGCAGAGGCACCGAGTCCTCACAACGGCTCGGCCGCCACAGATGGGTCGTCGAAAGGACCATGTCCTGGCTCGCCGGCTGCCGACGACTCCACCGCCGCTACGAACGCAAGGCCGAGCACTTCCTCGCCTTCACCAGCCTCGCCTGCACCCTCATCTGCTACCGCAGACTTGCCAAATGAGATGACTTCTTAGTGAGCATGGAGCGGGAACGAAGATCACACAGAGCCTCACGGACCGTGCCCGCTCCACAGGCAATAACCAAGGTCAGCGGCTGGACAACTCCAAGGCCGTAGAGTTTCTGAAGGCGCATCATGATCCGGATGGCGGCGTACGCGAAGTACCGATCCCACCGGAATGAGGCAGGTCATCAAACCCGATGGTTCGATCGTGGAACCGACCCACGTCCGCATGGTTCCCAAGCCTGACGAAACCTATAAAACGGCCTTCCCCATAGTGAAGTGATGGTGAAATGACCATGAAGATATCCCTGACGTCCCCCTCGGTGAAATTGGCTCCCGACTTGATGGAAATCGGATTCTCCGATAACGACTACGAGTCGCTCGCGATGGATGCATGCCAGCTGCTCTCGGAAACCGATGCACGCTTCCTCGTTTCCGGGTTCGGCCAAGAAGAATGGCCGGTGAGTGTTTCGTACGATCTCTCATCGGTCATCGAGCAGCTCCCCCAGGCGATCGATAGTCTGCAGTCGGGCCGTTCCGTCGAGATCGACCTCTACGGGCAGGGCATCGAACGGCGCCTGACCTTCACGCCCACCGGGGATACCACGGAGATCCGCTGCGTCTCGGGCACCGCGTGGCGCCCGGATCCAGAGGTGGAGGTCCTGTCGCGGGCGGCAGCGCTCGAACTTCTCACCGGCTTGGCCGCCGATTTCGGGTCCGCGCTGCGACGTGCCGCTCCCGAGCTCGCGATGGTAACGCCTTTCGCGAAATGGTAGCCGGGACTGAATGCCGAAGGGCTGCTTTCCCGGGTCATCCGGTTAATCGTGATTAGTCTCGCCGTATCGAGCGGCGAGGCCGCCTGCGGGAATGCTTACGGAGTCACGTGATCCCCAGGATGTGGAAATGCCCCTGCTCACGCGCGCCTGCTCGCATCAAGGTGAGCGAACACCACCACATTATCCAAATAGTCCCGGGCCTTTCGATCGTAGGCGCCACCACAGGTGATAAGGCGCAGCTCGGGCCTCGGCACATCAGCATAGACCCGGTCGTCTGGAAAGCGAGCCTTGCTGAAGGTGTTCACGGAGTCGACTCTGAAAGTTGCAATAACGCCGTCTGTGCGAATGACGTCGATCTTATCCCCTCTTTTTAGCTTACTTAGATGCATGAATACTGCAGGGCCTGCCATCGTGTCAACGTGGCCTACAATAATCGATGCGCCAGCCTCTCCGGGCGATGCAGCACCCCGGTACCAGCCAACGAGGTTGGCGTTGTCCGGAGGTGGCGCGTTGAGCTTCCCAGAAGACGTCAGTGACAATTCCGTGAATGGCGCGTCGACACCAATCTGTGGAATGGAGAGTCGCTTCGGCACGGAGTGAGACAACACTGTCACATCTGCGGTCGAATTGCTGGGCGGCGTAGTGGGCGTAACCACTGCGGGCCGGAACGGCTGCGCCGGAACAGAGGGCAGACTTGGCGGGTTGATGGTGAGCAGTGCACCCACCCACACGGCCACCGCCGGCAATACCATGGCGCGCCAAAGGGGACGCACCAAGTGGGTCCGTGACGGTCGCGGCGGCAGCGATGGCTGGATAATCATCGAAGGGGGACTTCCGTGAGGGGGCAGTTCGAATAGGCACGGCCGCCGCCACAAGACGGCGGCCGTAGTGACGCCAGATCAGTTCACAGACGCATCCAAGGCTGCGCGCCGCCGCAGCACAGCGTAAACCCCCGTCGCGATACCACCGAGCAGTAGTGCTGTCCCCGCCGCCGAGCCGCTCTGCGCCGCAGCCAGGCCTCCACCGCCCGCGCGGACACCGCCAATCGGCTTCGCCCGCTTCCCCTCCTTCACCTGCTCCGCCTGCTTCTCCTGCCTCACCTTCTCGCGCATCGTCTGCAGCGCCTGCTTCGCCTGCTTCGCCTGCTCGCGCTTCGCCGGATCGTGCTTCGCCAGCTCTTCCAGCTTAGCCAGCTCGCGCATCGCCAGCTTCTCCAGCTTCTCCTGCTCGCGCTTCTCCTGCTTCTCCTGCTCCCGCTCGTGCTTCGGCTGCTTGCTGGGCTCGCCCATTCCGGGCTGCTTCTGCTCCTCTGCCGACTTGGGGTACTTGCCCTGACTGTCCGCAGAGCCAACGTCCGAGCCCACGCGCCCATCCAGGGCCAGAGCACTGGCTGCGGGGGCCGAAAGTGCGAGGGTTGCAGCGGCTACAGCGGCTGAGGCGTATAGGGCAACGGGCGTACGCATGCGCGGTCCTTTCGCGGCTACTCCGCAAACCGGCACGACACCGGATTTCGGTACGTAGTAGCAACGCGCCCACCTTTAGCAGAAATCCCACTGTACGTGACCGGGGATCGCCCGACGTATCTGTGGATTAGCTATTCCGTACGCCTTTCGAGTGCCCACCAGATGGACTGGCGTGAGACATTGTCAGATTGACTGAATGAGGTTTCTCCAATCTCGGTACTCTCTCGGGACGTTGGTCGAGAGCCACAGGCAAGTCCGCCTCGCCCCGTTTCGGCCTGACCCTCGTCGAGGGCGGCGCGGGCCGCGTCCACCACACGTCCCGGTGTCGCGAAGTGCAGCTCTCCGCAGGCGAGTTGGACGTGTCCTATGTGGTGAGGCGGACGAGCCGTTTGTAGCAGCAGAGGCGGCTGCGAGACCGAGAAGAGCCAGGTAGTTGCGGGGGTGGCGTTCGTA
>NZ_JBSGZP010000801.1:0-3036 GCF_053611065.1 Streptomyces sp. NPDC054840 | reverse complement strand
GCTGACGTCCTCGCCCCCGGGTTCGGCCGACTCCGGCGGTCCGGGCAGGCCGTAGGACGGCGCGGCATCCACGCGATCGGGCGGCACGGGCGGCAACGGGGCGGCGGATGCCATCCGTTCGGCGGTCCAGAAGGACTGCGCCTCACGCGCCGACCAGCGGCCGACGGCCACCGGGGCGGCGACGCCCACGGCCTTGGCCACCGGCAGCGGCCCTCCCGGCACCAGCAGGGCGGCCATCACCGCGGCCATCACTGCGGCCATCCTCAACGTACGTCGCATGCCGGACACTCCCTAAACGGCCTGGGGGAAACGGAAGAGCCGGTCCGGGTCGTGGACACCCCGGACCTCCTGCAGGCGCGCGAGGTTCGGGCCGTAGTAGGCCTCGCGCCAGCCGGTGAGCTTCGGGTCGGTGTAGTTCTGGTAGGCGCGGCCGCCCGCCCAACGGCGCAGGTCCTGCCAGAGCCCGGCGAGCCAGCCCTGATGCCGGGCCACCCCTCGGCGGCCGGTGCGGACCCGGGCCAGTAGGCCAGGTACTGGGCGAGGAAGAGGCTGTCGCGGTGCACGAAGGCGGTCGAGCCGGCCGGGACGCGGTTCACCGCACCGCCGCAGACCCCGTCGAACTGCACCACGCCCAGGCCGCCCCGGGGAACGCTCGTCCCGTACCGCCGCACGGCGTCCAGGACCGTCACGATCGCCGCGTCGGGCAGCCCGCCGCCCGCCCAGAAGTCGGACCGGGCGGCGTACGGGTCCCGGCCGAGCCGTCCCTGCGGGTCCCGGCCGGGCAGGGTGCCCGGCAGCCGGCACCGGACGGGGCTCGGCTCCAGGCAGCCCGACATGGCCCGGACCGTGTCCTCGTGGCTGCGTACCGTGATCCAGCTGTCCCGCGGTGCCCCGCCGACCAGGTCGGACAGCCGGGTCAACTGCCCCTCCAGCTCCGGGCGCCCGTCGAGGCACACCACCCGCACCACCGGTGCCGCCCCGGCCCCGGCACCCACCTCGACCGTGAACTCCAGCTGGCTCCAGAACGGATCCGGCAGCCCGGCCGGCCAGCCGCGCAGCACGGCCGCGGAGTCGCCGCCGGGCCAGTGGAGTTCGGCGAAGGCGCACGGGCCGATCGGGTGCGTGCGGAAGCGGAACTCGGTGACCACGCCGAAGTTGCCGCCACCTCCGCCGCGCAGCGCCCGGAAGAGCTCCGGATCGCGGTCCGCGGAGACCTCGGGGACGATCCCGTCGGGGGTGACCACCCGGGCCCCGGTGAGCCGGTCGGCGGTGGTCCCGTACGCCCGCGAGGCCAGGCCCAGGCCGCCGCCGAGGGTGAGTCCGGCGATGCCGACGGAGGGGCACAGCCCCGTCGGGACGGACCGGCCGCGCCCGGCGAGGGCCGCGTGCACGTCCCCGAGCCGGGCACCGGCGCCGACCCGCACACCGCCGCTGTCGGCGTCGCCCTCGACCGACACCGCGGCCATGGCTCCGGTGTCGACGACCAGCCCGGCGGACCGGGTGGACCAGCCGGCGTAGCTGTGCCCGCCGCCGCGCGGAACCACGGGCGCGCCGGAGCGGCGGGCGAAGTCCAGGCAGACGGCCACGTCCCCGGCGTGCGCGGGATAGGCCACCGCGGCCGGGGCGACGGTGTCGTACCGGGGCTGGAACAGCCGACGGGCCTCCGGGTGGTCCCGGTCCCCCGGAAGCACGACGCGCCCGTCGATCCCGCGCGCCGGCGCACCGTAGTCCGGGGCCCGGGCCGCCGCCCCGACGGTGGCGAGGACGGCCGAGGCCGCGCTGCCCAGGACCTGGCGGCGATTGAGGCTCATACCTCCTTCCTGCCACCGCCCGGGTCGATAGCCGTGCAGGCGGGTCCCACGCGCACCGGGGTGCCCCCTGAACGGCGCACAGCCGAAACGGCTCGGCTTGTCCTATTGCCGTAGCGCGAATCCCTGCCGGGATCCACACCCCGAAACCCTGCCGCGATCCTTACCGCGTGCCGCGTGCCGCGTGCCGCGTGCCGCCGTCCGCGAACGGCCGCCGTACGCCGCCCGATGGCCCTGGCAGATCCGGGGCTGCCGAGGAACCGGCTCGGCACACCCTGATGCGTGGCGTGACACGGCCGCCGCTGCGCTGGTGAACGCGAGGCCCGGCCCCACGGCCCCCGCCGTGCGTTGCCGGGGCAGGCAGGCCCGTGCGGACACGACCTAACCCTTGCACGCCAGCAGGAAGCCCTGGGGGGTCCTCTCGTCGGGGCCGGCCTCCCGCACCAGCCGGGCCACCTCCGTCAGCCCGGCCCCCGCCAGCAGGCCGGCGATCAGCTCGGGCGGTGTCCGGTACACGTCGAGGTCGACCGGATGCCCGTACGCGTGGTCCAGCCGGATCAGCTCGTCGCCCGCCTTGAAGGCGATCAGGAGGTGGCCGCCCGGCGCCAGCACCCGGGCGAACTCCGCGAACAGCGCAGGCAGCTCCGAGGGCGGGGTGTGCACGGTCGAGTACCAGGCCAGCACCCCGCCGAGGACACCGTCGGCCACGTCCAGGGCGGCCATCGATCCCACCTCGAACCGCAGCCCCGGATACGTCCGGCGGGCCACCGCCACCATCGCCGGCGAGAGGTCGACGCCGAAGGCCCGTACACCGAGCCCGGCCAGATGCGCCGTCACCCGGCCCGGACCGCAGCCCAGGTCGGCCACCGCCCGGCCCCTGCCGCCCGAGTCCTCGCGCACGTACTCGGCGAAGGCCGCCAACATGGCCCGGTCCAGCGGCTTTCCGGCCAGTTCCGCGCTGAGCAGCCGTGCGTAGTCGACGGCGACGGCGTCGTAGGACGCCCGTACGGAGCTGAGGTACGAGGTCTCTGTCATGCCCCTGAACAGTAGCCTCCGGAGCCCCTCCGAGGGGAAACGGACCGAGTGCTCCCGCTCACCCCCCGATCAGCGGATTGGGCAGTTCCGCCCACTGATCGCCCGGAACCCCGGGGCTCAGCCGCATCAAGGTGAGCGCCTTGGTGGGCAGCGGCCCGCTCAGCAGCGCCCCGGTGTCCGAGGTGGCCGGCAG
>NZ_JBSGZP010000800.1:0-3036 GCF_053611065.1 Streptomyces sp. NPDC054840 | reverse complement strand
CGGGCTGCGCCCGGGGTGCGCCTCAAACGCCGGCGGGGCTGGTAGGGGTGGGGCGGGGCCCCGCACGAGGGTCTCCTCGGCTCGGCGCGTGCGGGCATGTCACGGCAAGACGGCCCGGGTCGCGCCTCGTCCTGCGGGGACCCTCCTGCGTGTCCCCGCCCCACGGCAGAGCTTCGACAGCGGGCCACCACCCGACCCCGACCGACAAACCCCCACCACTCCCAACCCCGCCACCCATCAAGACACCGGCCCGCAATTCCAGCCCCGCCGGCGTTTGAGGCGCGGGTCCGGGCGGAGCCCGGCACAGACTCCGCCCGCGCCACCCACCGCCGAGCACCCCGCCCACCGAGGCACGGGCCCGCAATTTCAGCCTCGCCGGCGATTGAGGCGCGGGTCCGGGCGGAGCCCGGCATGGGATTCGGCCGCGCCGCATACCACCGAGCCGGCCGCAGGGTCGTTAGTACGACTTGGGGAGGCCCAGGGTTTGGTGGGAGATGAAGTTGAGGATCATCTCCCGGCTGACCGGGGCGATGCGGGCCACGCGGGAGGCGGTGATGAGGGAGGCCAGGCCGTATTCGCGGGTGAGGCCGTTGCCGCCGAGGGTGTGGACGGCCTGGTCCACCGCACGGACGCAGGCCTCCGCAGCCGCGTACTTGGCCATGTTCGCCGCCTCGCCCGCCCCCATGTCGTCCCCCGCGTCGTACAGCCGGGCAGCCTTCTGCATCATCAGCCGGGCCAGTTCCAGCTCGATGTGGGCCTGGGCCAGCGGGTGAGCCACCGCCTGGTGGCCGCCGATGGGCTGCTTCCACACCTGGCGGGTCTTCGCGTAGTCGACGGCCTTGGCGAGGGCGTGGCGGCCCATCCCGATGGCGAAGGCCGCGGTCATGATCCGCTCGGGGTTGAGTCCGGCGAACAGCTGGAGCAGCCCCGCGTCCTCGTCCCCGACCAAGGAGTCGGCCGGAAGCCGCACCTCGTCCAGCGTCAGCTCGAACTGCTTCTCCGCCGCCTGGAGTTCCATGTCGATGACCGTGCGGCCGAAGCCGGGGGCGTCGCGCGGCACGATGAACAGGCAGGGCTTGAGGCTGCCGGTACGGGCGTCCTCCGTGCGGCCGACGATGAGGGTGGCGTCGGCGATGTCGACGCCGGAGATGAAGACCTTGCGTCCGGTGAGGATCCAGTCGTCGCCGTCACGGCGCGCCGTGGTGGTGATGCGGTGGGAGTTGGATCCGGCGTCGGGTTCGGTGATGCCGAAGGCCATGGTGCGGCTGCCGTCGGCGAGGCCGGGCAGCCAAGCCTGCTTCTGGGCGTCCGTGCCGAAGCGGGCGATGACCGTGCCGCAGATGGCGGGCGATACGACCATCATGAGGAGGGGGCAGCCGGCGGCCCCGAGTTCTTCCAGGACGATGGAGAGTTCGGCGATGCCGCCGCCTCCGCCGCCGTACTCCTCGGGGAGGTTGACCCCGAGGTAGCCGAGCTTCGCGGCGTCGGCCCACAGCTCGTCGGGGTGGCCGCCTTCGCGGGCGACACGGGCGAGGTATGCGCGGCCGTAGCGCTGTCCGAGGGCGGCGACGGCGGCGCGCAGGGCGTGGTGCTCTTCGGTTTCGATGACGGTGCTCATGCTTGCGGTTCCTCCTGGACTACGGCGAGCAGGGCGCCGAACTCGACCTGTTGGCCGGTGGCGACGTGGAGCGCGGTGAGCGTGCCGGAGGCGGGAGCGAGGATGCGGTGCTCCATCTTCATGGCCTCCAGCCAGAGCAGGGGCTGGCCTGCGGTGACGGGGCTGCCGGGAGCCAGGCCCTCGGCGGTGCGGACGACGGTGCCGGGCATGGGGGCGAGCAGCGAGCCCGGTTCCGTGCGGTCCTGGGGGTCCGGGAAGCGGGGAACGGGCGTGAAGGTGTGGGCGCCGAGTGCGGAGTCCACGTAGATCTCGGTCGTGTTCGCATGTTGTTTCACGTGGAACGTCCGCCGGATTCCCTCGACTTCGAGGGTGACGAGGGTGGGGCTGGTGGCCACCACGCGGATCCCGGGGTGGTTCACCGGGTGGTACTGGACCTCGTGTTCGACGCCGGCGGACCGGTAGCGGCGGGTCTGCGGCTGCGAGCGGACGTTGCGCCAGCCGCCGAGGCGGGTGGCGAGGGGGGCGTCCGGGCCAGGGGCCGCTGCGGCGAGGGCCGCGGCGAGGGCGGCCGGGGTGGGGTCCGGGGCGCCGCCGGTGAGGGTGTCGAGGTGGCGGTCGTAGAAACCGGTGTCGAGCTGTCCGGCGGCGAACTCCGGGTGCCGCAGGGACCGTACGAGGAGCTCGCGGTTGGTGGTGAGCCCGTGGATGCGGGCTCCGGCGAGGGCGGCGGCGAGGGCCCGGACGGCCTCGGCGCGGGTGGGGGCGTGGGCGACGATCTTGGCGAGCATGGGGTCGTAGTGGATGCCGACGGTGTCCCCGGCGGTGAAGCCGGTGTCGACGCGGACCTCGCCGGGGATGGCGAGGGTGTGCAGGGTGCCGGTCTGCGGGCGCCAGTCCTGGGCGGGGTCCTCGGCGTAGAGGCGGGCCTCGACGGCGTGGCCGGTGGGCTCCGGGGGCACCGGGGGCAGGGCCGCGCCCTCGGCGACGCGCAGCTGGAGGGCGACGAGGTCGAGGCCGAAGACGGCTTCGGTGACGGGGTGTTCGACCTGGAGGCGGGTGTTCATCTCCAGGAAGTACGGGCGTCCGTCGGCGGTGACGAGGAACTCGACGGTGCCCGCGCCCTGGTAGGAGACGGCCCGGGCCGCGGCGACGGCGGCGGCGTGGAGGGTCTCGCGCAGGGGCTTCGGGAGACCGGGGGCGGGGGCTTCCTCGATGACCTTCTGATGGCGGCGCTGGAGGGAGCAGTCTCGGGTGCCCAGGGCCCAGACGGTGCCGTGGGTGTCGGCGAGGATCTGGACTTCGACGTGGCGGCCGCGTTCCACGTAGGGCTCGGCGAAGACCTCGCCGTCGCCGAAGGCGGAGCGGGCCTCGGCGGAGGCCGCGTCCAGGGCCTCCTTGAGCTGGTCGAGGTCGCGGAC
>NZ_JBSGZP010000799.1:0-3048 GCF_053611065.1 Streptomyces sp. NPDC054840 | reverse complement strand
CGTCCGGTGTGGTGCATCGCAAGGCGGAGGGCCGCGGCTCGTACTGGACGTACTCGCGCGGTCCGACAACGCGGCGAGGTGCCGTGCCGGGCGTCCTGACCCGGTGAACCTTTCCGGTCACAGCACTAGCGGCAGACCTGGCGCCACGCGTCCAGGTCGTAGCGCTTGCGCAGAGAGCTCAGCTTCGCCGCGCGGGCGACCGGGCACCAGCGGTTCAGGCGGCCCTCGTACTCCACGTGGAAGACCGCCTTGCCCGCGTCGATGAACGGCGCGTACCGGTCGCACTCCTCGTACTCCACGCACTGCTCGTTCACCGCGAAGTCGAAGTCCCCGACCAGCTCCGGGATCTGGTCCAGGTCGTTCTTAAGCCCCACCGACATGCCCCGGTCGTGCGCCAGCCGGGCGATCAGGCGGTTGTACTTCAGCTGGTCGTCCGCGGTCAGCGGGAAGCCGGACCTGTTGGCGTAGCCGTCCATGTTGTCGGGCTCCACCGCGTCGAAGCCCTTCTCCTTGCACATGTCGAACCGCTTGCCCATCAGCGGTTCCAGTTCCACCAGCCCCCGGATGTCCAGCCAGCGTTCGCCCTCCCAGCCGTTGCCCTCGCCGAGCAGTGCCTTCGGGAAGGCGTCGGCGTCCGGCCGGAAGTCCTCCCAGGCGCCGGTGGAGAGGTAGCAGATGGTCTTGCGGCCGTCCTTCTTCAGGGTGGCGAGCTGCTCCTTCGTGGTGTTGAACCCGTCGATGTCGTACACGGCCGCCTGGACCGAGGTGTCGAGCTTCCCGGTGAGCTGCCACTGCCAGCCGACCCCGGGCTTCGGCTGCCACCGCTGCCCCGGCGGCGGGTCGGGCGACAGCTCGTCCCGTTCCGGTTCCGGTGGGGCCGTACAGGCGGCGAGCAGCATCAGGGGCAGGGCCAGCAGGAGCGCGAGCTTCCTCATCCCGCCGCCTCCAGGGCGTACGGCAGGGAGCCCCAGGGGTGCGCGCCGCTGCCCGGGACGGCGCAGTGCACCCCGGCTCCGCGTTCGGCGGCGAGTTCCTCGGCGATCCGGGCGGCGAGCGCGCCCGGCGGGACGGCGTACACGAGGTGGCAGAACCGCTGGGCCGGGTGGTCTGCGGTCCAGGGCGGTACGGCGGCCGCGTCCCGGTAGGCGTCCCAGGGGCCTTCGAAGGTGACGAGCAGGTCGGCGAGTTCTGCGTAGCCCGGGTGCGGGTGGACCCCGTGGTTGAGGACGAGCGTACGGGCGCCCGCGGCCCGGGCGGCGACCGCGAGCCGCCCGTAGTGCGGGAGCAGTTCGGGCTCGGCGGAGGCCTGGTCGAGGAAGGCCCCGTCGGTGGCGTACCAGTCGCGGTGGCGCAGCAGGTCCTGCACCACGTCGGCGTGCGGGCGCCGCCCGTAGTCTGTGTCGGCGTACCCGAGGACGGGTACGCCGGCCTCGCGCAACCGCTCGGCGACGACGGCGAAGCGTTCGTCGCGGGCGGCGCCCGGTCCGCTGTCGGGGTTGAGGACCACCGAGTGCAGCCGGCCGGCGGAGCGGATGAGCCGCTCCCAGGCCTCCGGCCGCTCGGCGGGATGCTCGTAGAGGGGCACCAGCAGCATGGGGTCCTTCTTCTCGGTCGGATGGTGCGTCATCGGTGGGCGGTCGCGCGGCCGAGGAGCAGGCAGACCAGGGTGGCCAGTACGGCGGCGGCGGCGCCGGCCACCACCAGCTGGACCGCCCGGGGCTGGCCCACCCCGGTCAGCAGGGCCAGGCTCTGGGCGACGGCGGCCGAGGAGCAGACGACGGCCGCGGGCCGGACGGCCCCGAAGGACTGCAGGAGCAGGCCGGTCCACATGACGGCCCCGAGCAGCAGCAGGGTCGCGATCCGGACCCCGGTGAGGACGGGGGCGCCGGGCCAGAGCAGGGTGCCGGCCAGCCCCAGGGCCAGCAGCACCGTCAGGTAGTGGGCGAGGCAGCGGGTCAGGGTGCCGAGCATCCGGCGCCGGAAGGCACGCGGTGAACGGGCCCCCTGGAGCCCGGAGAGGCTCCCGCTGCGGAACCGGTGGAGCAGCCACTCGGCCGGGCCCATGCTGAGGGTGAGGGCCACCGCCGAGGGGGCGGCGACCGCCTCGGCGGGGCCTCCGGCGAGGACCTCGCCGAGGGCGGCGTAGAGGACGAGCAGGCCGGTGCCGAGGCCGAAGACCCCGTAGGGGACCGAGTCCCCGATCCGGGGCCCGCGGGGTGCGAAGTCCTCCTCGGCGCCGCGCAGCATCTGCCAGCGCACGGGCCCCTGGCCGGGGCGGCGGGCCGCCGAGGCGCGGATCCGGTGCGCGGCGGCCCGTAGCCCGTCGGCCAGCGGGAGTTCCCGTAGGGCCAGGGTGCAGGCGGCCAGCAGGGACGTCACGAGCAGCGTCACCCGGACCGGTACGGGCAGGTCGACGAAGAGCGCGAGCAGTGCTCCGACGGCCATCGGGGCGAGTGCGGCGAGCAGGACCCGTTCCCGGCCGAGGACCAGCAGGACGGTGGCGGCCCCGACATAGAAGGCCTGTCCGGCGGCGAAGGCGTAGGAGAACGGGGGCCCGCCGGGCACCGCCAGTGCGGCGGCGGTGCCCAGCAGGGCGCCGACGGGGGCCCCGATGAGCAGGGTCCGTCCGGCGGCGCCCCGGTCTCCGAGGCCGAGCCAGGAGTAGGCCCGGTGGGACAGGGTCTGGTCCCAGACCCAGCCGATGAGCGCGCCGGCGAGCAGGGTCAGGGTCCCGGCGGGCAGGCCGAGGCGGTCCTGCGGGCCTTCGAGCAGGGGTGCGCCGAGCAGGTAGGCCAGGCCGGGCAGGGCGAAGATCACCCCGCGCAGCAGGCAGGCGGTGAGGGAGACCTTCCAGGGGTCGGGGGCGGCGCCCGGCTCCGGGAAGGAGCGGGGCACGCGGGCGTAGAGCTCCTCGGCGAGTCCGAAGGAGTCGTGCCGGCCGTAGGTGAGCCGGATGTACTCGTCCGTCATGCCGTCGGATTCGAGGATGGCGGCGATCTCGTCGGGGTGGACGGCCGAGGCGATGAACAGGTCGAGGCGTTCGGCGAG
>NZ_JBSGZP010000798.1:0-3055 GCF_053611065.1 Streptomyces sp. NPDC054840 | reverse complement strand
GTCCTACGGTGCGGGGCTCCTCGCGTGTACGGTCTTCGAGGTGAGCCCGTAGACCGGGGGGCGGGGGGAAGGAAAGCGACATGGCGAAGAGGGAAGGCTGGCTCGGCCGGCTCGGGAACAAGCTGAACCGGATGGAGGCGCGGCTCAACGAGCGGCGCGCCGAGGTCGAAGCCGAGACCAGGGGTGACCTGCCGGGCCCCGCCGGGCCCCGGCGGGCACCGGTGGGCGCGGCCCACGAGGCGTCCACGGCCGCGACGGCCGGCGCGACGACCGTTCCCGCGCCGCCCGTTGTCCCGCCCGTGGTCCCCGCGCCGCACCTCGCCGCCCCGGCCGCGCCCGTGCGTCCCGACCCGGCGAGCGTCGTCCCGTGGGGGGTGCGCGTCGCCGCCGAGGCCAGCTGGCGGCTGCTGCTGCTCGCCGGGATGCTCTGGGTGCTGATGAAGGTGATCAGTGAAGTCCGCCTGGTCGTCCTCGCCTTCGCCGCCGCCATGCTCGTCACCGCGATGCTCCAGCCCTTCGTGGTCCGGCTGCGCAGACTGGGCCTGCCGCGCGGTCTGGCCACGGCCGTCACTGCGATCCTCGGCTTCGTGGTCATCGGGCTCGTCGGCTGGTTCGTGGTCTGGCAGGTCATGGAGAACCTCGACGACCTCTCCGACCGGGTCCGGGACGGCATCAACGAGCTCAAGCTGTGGGCACTGGACAGTCCGTTCCACGTGACCGAGAAGCAGATCAACGACATCGCGAAGAACCTCAGCGAGACCATCGGCACCAACACCGAGCAGATCACCTCCGCCGGACTGCAGGGCGTGACGGTGCTCGTCGAGGTCCTGACGGGCATTCTGCTCGCGATGTTCTCCACGCTCTTCCTGCTCTACGACGGCAAGCGCATCTGGAACTGGGCGCTGGGCCTGGTCCCGTCCGCCGCCCGCGCCGGTGTCGCCGGCGCCGGTCCGCGCGCCTGGCGCACGCTGACGGCGTACGTGCGCGGCACGGTCATCGTCGCCCTCATCGATGCCATCTTCATCGGCCTCGGCATCTACTTCCTGGACGTGCCGATGGCGGTGCCGCTGGCCGTCTTCATCTTCCTGTTCGCCTTCATCCCGCTCGTCGGCGCCGTGGTGTCGGGGGCCCTCGCGGTGGTCGTGGCGCTCGTGACCCAGGGCGTGTTCACCGCCCTGATGGTGCTGCTGGTGGTGCTGGCGGTGCAGCAGATCGAGGGCCACGTGCTCCAGCCCTTCATCCTCGGCCGGGCCGTACGGGTGCACCCGCTCGCGGTGGTGCTCTCGGTGGCCGCCGGCGGCATGATCGCGGGCATCGGCGGAGCGGTCGTCGCGGTGCCGCTGGTGGCCGTCACCAACACGGTGGTGGGCTACCTGAGGGCGTACTCGCGGGAGCAGCACCACCTCGGATCCGGAATGATCGGCCCGGGCCCGCACGGTTCGACGGCCCTGAGCGTGGCCCCCGAGGGCGAGGGCCACGTCACGTCCTGACCACCCCCCGGAAGCGATTATTCCGGCGATCCGGGCTGCGATGATCGAACACATTCGCGTGCCGACGGCATCGCTGGGGAAACAGGAACACGGGGGGACAGGCATGATCACCGATCCGGAACTGGGCGAGGAGTGGAAGACCGACATCCTGGAGCCGGCCCGTTCGGCGGACCGGGCCGCGCCGGGTCCGCGGGCGACGGGCGGTCCGGGCCGGCGGCCGTGGCTGTGGGCGCTGGGCGGTGCCGTGGTCGCGTCCGCGCTGTGGGGCGGCGGGCTGTACGCCTTCGGGGACCGGCCGGCCGAGCCGGATCTCGCGTACCGGACGTCGAAGAACCTGTGCCAGGACTTCAGGGCCCAGGCGCTGAGCGGGATCACCGGGGACATGCACCGGAAGCGGCCGGTGAACCACGAGAGCGACCACCCGGCCGTGTACGCGGCACGGTGTGGCCTGGCGAACGCCGGGAAGGACGGGGCGCCGTCGGACTTCGAAGTGGTGGCCCAGGTCGACCTGCACAGGAAGACGGACCCCTCGGCCGAGTTCGACGCACCGGCTCTCCCCACCATCGCCTACACGGGCGGCGTGCGCACGGCGGCGGTGCCGGACCTCGGAGAGCGTGCCGTGATGAACGTGATGTCCGGCGAGAAATGGCTGGTCCTCAAGGTGCTGGACGGCGGAGCGGTGTTCACCGTCGAAGCGGGCGTCGACACCTTCGCGGAGACGAACGGCCGGGCCGCCACGGACGTCGACGCGGTGCAGGCGGCGATGATCGAGGACATGCGTGAGCTGATGGCGGCACTCAAGCAGTAGGGGGCGCACATGATCGGGGAGCCCGAGCTCGACGGGGAGTGGGGCCCCGCGGCCGCGCCCCCGGCCGAGGTCGTGGAACGCGAGCCCGGACGGTCACCGGTACGGGCGCGGTCACGGCCGGCGCTGTGGTGGTGGGTGGTGGCGGCGGTGGTGGCCACCTCCGCCCTGTGGGCGGGCGGACTGTACGCCTTCGGGGACCGGATGGCCCGGCCGGAGATCCGCTACCGGCTCACGGACGACCTCTGCGACCAGTTCAAGGCCCCGACGCTGGAGGGACTTCTGGGCGGCCTCCCGAACGCCGCACCGGAGGCGGGCAGTCGGCATCCGGCGCTGGACTGGGCGGCGTGCTCCCGCGGCAGCGACAGGCCGGCCTCCAGCGGGACCTTCGACACGAGGGCCACGGTCGAACTGCACAAGAAGACCGATCCGGCCGTCGAGTTCGCGCTCGACACCCCTGCCGGCCGGATGTACGTCTACGACGGCGGCAGGTGGGAGTCGGTGCCCGGTCTCGGCCAGGAGGCCCTCGTCACCCGCCCCGGGATCGAGACCGGGGCCGGCGGCCTGCGGCTGCGGGTCCGTGACGGCGGCGCGGTGTTCACGATCGACGTGACGATATTCGACATGAGGGGCGAGGGCGGCTCCGACCATCAGGTCGACCCCCTGCCGGACCCCGGCCGGGAGGCCCTGGTGGCCGCGGCGGTCGAGGACGCGCGGGCACTGATGGCCGCGCTGCGCAAGAGCTGACACAGCACGGTGC
>NZ_JBSGZP010000797.1:0-3056 GCF_053611065.1 Streptomyces sp. NPDC054840 | reverse complement strand
CCCGTCGGCCCACCCCGGCTCCTGCGCGGCGGGCCGCCCGGCCCGCGGGACCCGCGCCACCGCCGGACCGCCCCGGCCGCCACGATCACGAGGACCGCGGCGCCGTACGCGGTCGCGCTCAGCGCCGGCCGGTGGCCGACGACCGGTGCGAGCAGGTAGACCGCCGCGCCCGCGAGGGCGACGCCGAGCCATTCCCAGCGACCGTCCAGGGCGACGAGGGCGATCAGCAGCAGGGCGTACCAGGAGTAGCCGGGGGTGAGGAGGACGAAGGCCCATCCGGTGACCAGGAGAGCACCGCTCCAGGGGCGCCCCGGGTCGCCGCGCCGCATCACGTACAGGGATACGCCCGCCATCGCGGCGAGGAGCACCGGGAACGCCCAGCTGTCGGGCATCACGAGGCGGAGCAGGGCGTAGCGGGAGCCGGCGGAGGGGTCGTCGTAGCCCTCCTCGTCCACATAGCCGCCGAGGTAGCCGAGGACGGAGTCGTGCGAGAGCAGGACGTAGGGCAGGTAGGCGAGCAGGGTGAAGGCGGCGGCGGGGGCCAGGACGGCGACCGCGTCGCGAACCCGGCGCACCCCGGACAGCGCCCCGGGCAGGACGACGGCGGGCATGAGCTTGGTGGCGATGGCGGCACCGAGGACCAGGCCCCCCGCCGCCCGGCGGCGAAGCCCGCGCTCCGCGACCAGTCCGAGGCCGATCACGGCGAGCAGCACGCCCAGCACGTCCACGTGCGCGTTGTTCACGGCTTCGATCGGTACGGCGGGACACCAGGCCCAGTACGCGGCCCGGCGCGGGTCCTGGCCCCGGCGGCGCAGGACCAGCAGCAGTGCGCCCGTCACGCCGAGGGAGAGGAGACCGGCTCCGATCTGGAGCGGCTTGTGCCGGGCTCCGCGCGGGGAGAGCCGGTCGACCGCCAGGAAGTACACCTCGGCGACGGGCGGGTAGATGGTGTGCACGGCGGGCCGGTTGATACGGGTGCAGTGCGGGACGGAGCCGCCGCCCGGAATCGGGGCGCGGTCCGGGCCCGCGCAGGCGGCCCCCGTCGGGAAGAGCCAGGGGTCGCGCAGGCGTGCCGGTCCCGGGTCCTGCGGGGCGTGGTCGTACGGGGAGATGCCGGCCGACTGGACCCGGCCGTCCCAGGCGTACCGGTAGGAGTCGGTACTGGTACGGGGTGGGGCGACCAGCCCGGTCACGCCGACGGCGAGGGCACCGGCCAGGAGCAGGGGTACGACGTGGGCGGCCGGGACCTTGCGCAGGGCGAGCAGGGCGAGGACGAACAGCGCCCAGCAGGCCGCGGACCGGAGGAACAGGCCCGCGCCGTCGGTGAAGTAGCCGTCGTGGCGGATGGTCAGGACGAGGGCGGCGGTCAGGGCGAGGACGGCGGTCAGGGCGACGAAGGTCGCGAGCGCGGTCGGGACGGTACGCGGTTTCACCTGCGCAGCGTTCCAGCAACGGGTCCGGAAGTGGCGTCCGCCGTCCCGCATGTCCGCATTCCGTAAGGTGTTCCCCCGCCCACCAGGGCGTCGGCGGGGGTGTCATGGGCTCATGCGCTTCACTCCGCCCCCGGGCCCGCCGTTCACGTTCACGGCGCGGCTGCACGACGCCCGTACCGCGACGGTGATCGGCCGCCTGCTCGGGCTCGCCATCGTCGTCTGCTTCGCCACCGGTGTGCTCAGCCACTACCTGCAGCACCCCCCGGACTGGCTCGCCGACCGGCTGCCGAGCCGCCCGTACTGGGGCTACCGGCTCACCCAGGGCCTGCACGTGGCCGCCGGCACCGCCGCGATCCCGCTGCTGGCGGCCAAGCTGTGGACGGTCTACCCGAGGCTCTTCGCGTGGCCGCCGGTACGGTCCGTGCTCCACGCGCTGGAGCGGCTCTCGGTGGCCGTGCTCGTCGCCGCCGCGGTCTTCGAGCTGTTCACCGGGCTGCTGAACACCTTCCAGTGGTACCCGTGGCCGTTCTCGTTCGTGCCCGTGCACTACGCCGTCGCCTGGCTGCTGCTGGGAGCGCTGCTGCTGCACGTCGCCGTTCAATGGCCGCGGATCCGCGAGCACCTCACCCGCCGTTCCCCCGGCACCGTGGCCCTGCCCGAAGCCGATGGGCCGGACCGGCGGCAGCTGCTGGCGGCCGTCGCGGCGGGGGTCGGCGCGGTCACGCTGACCACGGTCGGACAGTCCGTCACCGCGCTCGGTCCACTGGAGCTGTTCGGTCCGCGCAGCCCTGCGCACGGACCGCAGGGGCTGCCGGTGAACCGTACGGCCGCCGCGGCGCGCGTCACGGCGGCCTCGCTGGACGGCTGGCGCCTGACCCTGGCCGGGCCGCGCCCGGCCTCCCTCGCCCTGGAGGAGCTGCGTGCGCTCCCGCAGCACGAGGTGATCCTGCCCCTCGCCTGTGTGGAGGGCTGGAGCAAGTCCGCCCGGTGGACGGGCGTACGGGTACGGGACCTGCTGGAGCTGGCCGGCGGGGGCCCGGGCGCGCGCTGCCGCGTGGTGTCGCTGGAAGAGGTGGGCGCGTACCGGGTGACGGAGCTGGGCCGCCTCTACGCGCAGGACCCGCTCACCTTGCTGGCGCTGCGCCTGAACGGTGAGGTGCTGTCGCTGGACCACGGCTACCCGGCGCGGATCATCGCCCCGAACCGGCCGGGAGTGCTCCAGACCAAGTGGGTCGGCCGACTGGAGGTGGCGTGATGGCGTTCCGGTACGCGGTCGGCGGCATCGGCGCGGTCGTGATGGCCTTCGGCGGCTTCCTGCTGGTGCGGGAGCCCGAGCCGTGGCGGATCGCCCTGTGGCTCGCGGGCGGAGTCCTCGTGCACGACGGGCTGATCGCCCCGCTGGTCATCGCGGTCGGAGCACTCTGCGCGGCGGCGGGCCTGCGCCTGCGCGGGGTGCCGCGCGCCGCGCTGGTCGTCGCGGGTTCCCTGACGGTGATCGCCCTGCCGCCGCTCCTGCGTCCCGGTGGCGTGGCGAACGCGTCGGTGCTGCCCTTGGACTATCCGCGGAACTGGCTGCTGGCGATGGCCGCGATCGGCGTGCTCACGGCCGGGTACGCGGGAGCG